>JAFCZI010000035.1 GCA_019314425.1 Deltaproteobacteria bacterium
ATAGTGAGCTATGTGCCTGTTATCACAACGTAGAAAACGGGCAAAAGGGCAAGCAGGATGGGTAGATTATTTTTTGGAAGTTCCCTTAGGAGGAGACAATGGCACGGTTAGCGCCAAACACGGAAGTTTATGAAAATAGGTTGACCGAATTCGCCCGTCTTCGTGCGATAGAAGACTGGGAACAGCATTCTGGATCGTTGGCCTCTCAAGGGGGGCGCTACGCTTACGGTATCGGTCCCTTTGAAAAACTGACCCCAGAATTTGAGACGGCGGATGATGATTTTATCCGGACGAACACATCGGATACATCGCCAGACACGGATCGCGCTTATGATAACTCCTCTTCCCTAAACAATCAAACTTCAGCAAAAACTGAATCCAGTCCTTCACTTATTGAGGAATTCCCGCACTATTTCAGAAAAAAAACCGTTGAGGGTGAATTGCGGGGATATCTTCGCCTTGAAGAAGGCTGGGGAGGTATAAACAGTGTCGCTGTGCCCGAGCTTGCTGTCGAAAACGCCGTCTCGTTCCTTGACCGTTTCCCCGATGACCTCAAGCAACCCACCCCAATGGTTGCGACAGACGGCGAGGTGGGCCTCTATTGGCGATATCAAAGTGGATATGTTGAATTGGAATTTTCAGGTGATGGCGTTATGTTTGGCTATGGCTGTGATCTCAATGGCAACGAGACATTCATCGATGACGTATCGTTAGATTCATCCGAAGAGATAGAAAAGGCCCTATCCACTGTATCCAAAATAGTGTCTAAGTTTCCCATAGACGATGACTAAGTCTGTTGATGATGAACAGGTATCTCAAAGCGAGTTTTCATGCGGTCCCGTAGAAGACCGTGAGGATGTTATTCGGATTATTGTCTATCCTCATCATGTGGAAAAAGGTGAGACCGTTCTCCAGGCAGCCGCCTTTCAGCGTACCGAGTTGATAAACAGGGGCGCTTCCATTGAACGTAAGGCGCTTACCAATCCCAAAAAGCTCACCCACAGTTCCCACAAACTTCTCACAAAGGAAGACCGATCCATAGCCGGATACGCACTGGTAGAGTGTTCATCTATTAGGGCTATCATTGATGAAATGGGAGACCGGATTTTCTGCGTATTGGATACGGCCCTGGAATGCAATCCCGCCCACTGTGATATTTTTTTCGCCAAGAAACTTCCGAAGCCAAAGCAGATCAAATACAGAAAAGACATGATAGACGCCTTCAATAAAAGGCTGATTTCCCATGGTTCATTATACGCAGTAGAAGAGATATTTGCGCCATAAACCATTATCCTGACGAGATGACGGTCCTTTTACATCTGGACACCCCTTGTAGACCATTTTGTTGGGTTTCGCTCCGCTCTACCCAACCTACGATTATCTCTTGTTTGATTTTAGAGGTGAATAAATGAACGATCGTGTTTTTATAGAAGAGCAGTTCCCGGTCTCCAAGATTTCAAAGGAGAGTTATAAGGAGCGGAAGGCCGGGGCCAGCCAGACCCTGACCAGCCTTGGAAAATGGTGGGGCCGAAAGCCCCTGGTGCTGGTGCGGGCTGCTATTATCGGGATGTTGATGCCGGTGTCTGATGACCCGAAAAAAGATCGGGACATTTTCCTCAAAATCATGACAATGGATGATGAGGGCCTGTGGCACAGGAAATCAAAATCCATTCCGGCTAAGGCGTTGCAGGGGCATTTGAGTAAAGATGAGTGGGATAAGCTGACGATTGATGAAGCTGGAGAACCCGGGCGCTCCTGGTCAAAAGGCCTGAGCCCTGCTGAAAAAGAGGCTGTTGTTCGTAAAGTCTTTGGCCGCATGTCCTACGATGAAAAGCTCACCTATTGCGACCGTCCCGAACAGATTGAGGGACCGGATAAAAAGGCGTGGCAGGCAATCAACGAACATCTTGGCACAGATGCCGCCAGTCTTCAGGAGATTGTGACTGAACTGGGAAAACGCCGTTTCGGTCATGTGCCCAGGGTGGGGGATGCCTTCTGCGGAGGCGGTTCCATCCCCTTTGAGGCGGCGCGGCTGGGCTGCGAGGCCTATGGCTCTGACCTTAATCCCGTGGCCGCCCTGCTCACCTGGGCCGCCATTCATCTCATCGGTGGGGGTGAGGCGGTTCAAAAACAGGTGCAGGAGGCCCAGAAAACCGCTTTTGAGGCGGCTGACAAACAGATAAGCGAATGGGAAATTGAGCATAATGACAAAGGCTGGCGGGCCGATGCCTATCTCTACTGCGTGGCGGCCAAATGCCCGGCTTCCGGTTTGATGCTGCCCCTCGCGCCTTCCTGGATCATCAGCGAAAAGTATAAGGTCTGCGCAGTATTGAAACGAAACGATGCCCGGCAGGGATATAATATCGAGATTGTCACAGGGGCCGATGAAGCGACCTTTGCCGAAGCGAAAAAGGGGACGGTCCAAAACGGGCGTATGGTCTGTCCGGAAACCGGTGAGACCTTTTCCATAGCGTCCATTCGCGGTGATCGGAGAGTGGATGGGGCAACGATTTATGGGTTGCGGCTCTGGGAAAATGATGATCTGGTCCCCCGGCCGGATGATGTCTTTCAGGAGCGGCTTTACTGTGTCCGGTGGGTGGAAACCTATTGGGAAGAAAATCGCCAGGGGAAGCGGGTGGAAAAGGCCCGTCGTCATTACAGCACAGTGAAGGATGATGACCTGCGCCGGGAAGACAGGGTGCTGGCATTGTTGAAGGAACGGTTTGCGGAATGGCAGGAGAAGGGGTTTATTCCGAGCAGAGCAATTGAACGGGGTGGCGAAAAGACAGAGGAGCCAATCCGAACACGCGGCTGGACCCATTGGCATCATTTGTTTAATCCGCGGCAGTTGTTGGTGCATGGCACACTTGCCAATAGCTCTAATTTGGATTTTGTTTTTCCCTTACTCGATATCGGTAAACTTGCAAATTCAGATTCTCGGATGACGATTTGGTATTCAGCTGCAGGAAAAGAGAGTATTTCCCAAACATTTTCCAATCAAGCGCTTAACCCACTTCTTAACTATGCGACAAGAAGCCTTTCATATTCCCTACCAATCTGGACAGAATCAACACGCAGATTTGTTGAAAAATACATTTTCCCAAGAATAACCGAAATAGTCCCTGGTGATGCTCGTCATGTAATGGGAGATTTTGATTTCTGGCTCACCGACCCACCATACGCAGATGCCATCAACTACCACGAACTAACGGGTTTTTTTCTAGTCTGGTATGAAAAACATCTGCTTAAAGCCTTCCCAGACTGGTACACCGATACCAAAAAGGCTCTGGCCATCAGAGGCTCCGGTGAGGATTTCAAGCGTGCCATGGTTGACTCCTATGCCAACCTAACCAAACACATGCCTGACAACGGCCTTCAACTCGTCATGTTCACCCACCAGGACGCCTCGGTCTGGGCGGATCTGGCCATGATCCTTTGGGCTGCGGGGCTAAAGGTCACCGCTGCGTGGACCATTGGAACAGAAACATCATCCGGTTTAAAAAAAGGCAACTACGTCCAAGGAACCGTCCTCCTCATCCTCCGAAAACGCACCACCAACGAAACCGCCTTTCTCGATGAACTCTACCCGGAAATCGAGGATGAAGTCCGCAGTCAACTTGACCAGATGCTGGCCCTGGACGACAAAGAAGACCCCAATTTTGGAGATACTGACTACCAGTTGGCCGCCTATGCTGCGGCCCTCCGGGTGCTCACCAGTTACAGTGAAATCGAAGGACACGACATCCGTCACGAGCTCTTCCGGCAAAAGGAGGCCCATGAAACATCCGCCTTTGAGCAGGTCATCAACCGGGCCGTGGAAATCGCATCCGACCACCTGGTCCCCAAGGGGCTTGAGACCCGCTACTGGAAAGTTCTGTCCGCCCCGGAACGGCTTTATCTGAAAGGCCTTGAACTGGAAAAAAACATGGAAGGGCGATCCGGAGCCTATCAGGAGTTAGCCAAAGGATTTGGGGTGAGGGATTACACCGGGCTCTACTACCAGGCCAAGGCCAATGCGGTCCGCTTTAAGACCGGTTCCGAGTTCAAGAAAACAGGTTTGGGAAACGGCGAGTTTGGCGCCACCCCCCTGCGCAATATCCTCTTTGCCATCCATGAGGTTGTGCGCACCGATAACGCCAGGCAGGGGTTGAACTGGCTGAGAGAGGAAGTCCCCACCTACTGGCAGCAGCGCAAACAAATGGTTGCCGTGCTCAAATACCTTGCCGCCCTGGCCCACATCTCCCACATGCCGCATTGGGAAAAAGATGCCGACGCTGCTCAGCGGTTATCCGGAGCAGTAGAAAACGATCATGCTGGAACTCTATAATCGGATAATGGAATGATCAGAAGATTTTCCTCCAGACGGCAGAAACTAGATGCTTCCTTCATCAATGAACGGCTGAAAGACGCCGTATCTTATGACCGGATTGCCGGGTACTTTCGGTCATCCCTTCTTGAGGTAGCCGGTGAACAATTGGCCGGCTTGGATGGAAAGATCCGGGTTGTCTGTAATTCCGATATCGAAGAAGGTGATGCGCTGACGGCAAAGGCGGCCCAGCAGGCTTTACGCAAGTCATGGTGCGCCGGAGAGCCTGAAAAACTCCCGGAAAAGGCAAAAGACCGTTTTGGACGTCTCTACGATCTGCTGGCATCCGGGAAAATGGCGGTCAAGGTATTGCCGGACCCGGCATTTGGGCTCGTTCACGGCAAGGCCGGGATTATTCGATACAAGGATGGTCAAAAAACATGCTTCATGGGCAGCGCCAATGAAAGCCTTGCAGCATGGAAGCTCAATTATGAACTGGTGTGGGAAGATAATTCCGATGAGGCCATTCAATGGGTTCAGGAAGAGTTTGACGCGCTGTGGTTTCACCCGACGGCCATCCCTCTGAGTGATTTCGTTGTCGCTGATATTAAAAGGCTGGCAAACCGCCGGGAAGTTTCCATAACAGACTGGAAGGACAACCCTGAAAGTGATCCGGCTTCAGGGGTTGTTGAAACACCGGTATATCGCAAAGAGTACGGCCTGTGGACGCATCAGAAATATTTTGTCAAACTGGCCTATGATGCCCATTTACAGGGGGGCGCCCGTTTTGTTCTGGCTGACCAGGTGGGATTGGGCAAAACTATTCAGCTCGCCTTGAGCGCCATGCTGATGGCGCTTCATGGAGAAAAACCGTGCCTGATCATCGTTCCGAAACAACTCACCTCACAATGGCAAGGCGAACTCCGGGATCTTCTGGCGATGCCCTCAGCCGTCTGGACAGGGAAGGAATGGATTGATGAGCAGGGGATTATCCATCCGGCACACGGACCGGAATCAATCAAGAAATGCCCCCGGAGAGTGGGGATTGTCTCTCAGGGTCTAATCACCTCAAGATCTGAAATTGCCGAACACCTCAAATCAATGACATTTGAATGCGTCATCGTCGATGAATCGCACAGGGCACGACGGCGCAAAGTCAGTAATCAGAGCATCTATGAAAACGCTGATCCCAACAATTTAATGCGGTTTCTCTGGGAGATCAGCTCCCGAACCAAAAGTCTTCTGTTGGCAACCGCAACCCCGGTTCAGCTTCATCCCATCGAGGCCTGGGACCTTCTGCGTATACTGGCGATAGGCAATGGTAAGGTCTTAGGGACAGAATGGAGCGAATGGAATAAACCGGATAGAGCCATCCCGGTCGTTATGGGCGAGCAGGAAATTCCAAGCGAACTGGGTGGCGCCTGGCGGTGGATCAGAAACCCATTGCCCCCGGCATCTGAAGGCCTTACTTTCAGAAACCTGCGGAAAACACTTGGGCTAAAAGACGATGATTGTATTTCCAGCGGCGACAGCCTGGAAAAGCTACGCCCTGCCGAAATCACTCGGCTCAGGAGCGTTATCCCCGGGTTCGGAAGGGAACACAATCCCTTCCTTCGGCATATTGTCAGAAGAACCCGTAACTACCTTGAACAGACAATTGATCCCGCAACTGGGGAACCATACCTCAAACCGGTCAAAGTGACACTCTTCGGCGAAGGCCCGGAAGACGCCATCCCTCTACCTCTCTATCTCAATGATGCCTACCAGGCGGCGGAGTCGTTTTGCAGCTTGTTGAGCCAGAGAGCTAAGGGAGCAGGATTCTTGAAAACCCTGCTGTTAAGAAGGATCGGGAGCACCATATATGCGGGACGACAGACAACCGAAAAGATGCTGTCCGAGTGGGGGAACGAAAGCCGGATTGTGAATGCCGCCCTCTTTGAAGAAGATGATGACGTCCCGGTTGATTATGGGACCCCCGGCAGCAGCATGAAGGACCTTACCGCTGTGGAAAGGGATGAACTTAACCGCTGCCTCAAGGCCCTTGAAGCCAATCAGGACCGTGATCCAAAATATCAAAAGGTGTTGGACTATTTGATTTCCAAAGGCTGGCTGAACTTGGGCTGTATCGTTTTTTCCCAGTATTTTGATTCCATCTGGTGGTTGGCCCAACAGCTTTCCAACGAACTTAAAGATGAAGCCATCAGCGTCTATGCCGGCGGCGCAAACTCAGGGATAATGCTGAATGGAGAATTCAAGAAAACGTCACGTGATGAAATAAAACAAAAAATAGGCCGGGGCGAGCTCCGCTTACTTCTTGGGACGGACGCAGCGAGCGAAGGATTGAATTTACAGCGCCTCGGGACCCTCATTAACCTTGACCTCCCTTGGAATCCAACACGGTTGGAACAGCGGAAGGGACGTATTCAACGGATCGGCCAGATGCGCGACGAAATATATGTTTGTAACATGCGTTATCAGGGGTCTGTTGAAGACCGTGTCCATGATTTGCTGTCCAGCCGTATGGAAGACATCTTCGGGTTGTTTGGGCAGATCCCGGATGTTTTGGAAGATGTCTGGATCGACGTTGCGAACGGTGAGATCAAAGAAGCAAAAAAACTCATAGCGTCCGTCCACCCCAAACACCCGTTTGATGAAAAATACAACCGGGTTGCGGAGTTTGACTGGGATACCTGCGCCATTGTGTTGAATGCGGAGGAAACAAAGAGCATACTGCTTGAGAAATGGTAAAAAGAGATGGGTGAGTTTCGAAAGCCCAGGTAAACCTATTCGATCACACCCCCCCCTGAGAGCCAAGTAAAATGAGGGGCCGTTATTATTCAAATATCTCCGATTTCCAGTGGGTAATCCTTAGGTTGTGTGGTATGGAGATACAAAGACAATTGCAACTGGCCCCCCTTGCTTGATGCCACGGTGGTCTACCGTTCTTTTGTTATCAAATCGATCATAAGGAGCTTCATTTGCTGCACATATTTATCGATGCCGATGCGTGCCCGGTAAAGCCGGAAGTGTACCGCGTCGCAAGCCGATTTGGCCTTGATGTCACATTGGTGGCCAACGCCCGGATGCGAATTCCGAATGAACCTTGGATTGCGCTCGAAGTTGTAGCGAACGGATTGGACGCGGCGGATGATTGGATTGTGGAACATGTGCAACCTCACGACATCGTGGTCACCGCCGACATTCCCCTTGCTAGCCGCTGCCTGAAAAAAGACGCACGCGTAATCGGCACAACCGGGAAGCCGTTCACAGAAGACAACATCGGTCAGTCAGTCGCGATCCGGGACCTGTTGTCAGAACTTCGGGAAGTAGGAGAAGTGACCGGTGGGCCTCCGCCCTTAAAGAAGCGCGACCGATCACGTTTTCTTCAACAGCTCGACGAAGTCATTCAGTCAATCCGTCGTCAGAACCCCTCCAATTCCGTCTAAAAACCCGCGCTCATCGATGGGTAATTTTGTAACATTTGGGGCATTCTTACCCAAAGCTATCATTGTCTTTCTTTATCAATCACTTGTGGCAAAGCATTCCCATTTTATGCGACAGAATGTCCCAAACTCACCCCCATCGACCCGAATCCTCACATCCATAGCAACCTATTGATTTCTAAAACAAACACGAAACGCATCCAAAACAGGCACGAAATTTGCTGTACCAGGAGATTCAAAAGCGGAATTGCTTTCGGGAATCCTGATATGGGGTTCCGTAAGCCGCATCCAACGGGAACACAACCGACACAGGGATATGGACGCAAACAAAACGATCCTCATCGCGGAACAGGCCGGGAACACCCCCAAAGCACTGGAGATTTTTGCTGCGGAGCAGGGATTTGAACTGCTGAAAGCCGACAATTTGAAGGATGTATTGCTGACCCTGCAGGAAAACAGAATTGATGCATTGGTGCTGGATGCGGCCCTGCTGGCAGAGGACTGCGGGTTCATCTCGGTCATAAAGGGGATGGGAAAAGACCTTCCCATCATCGTTTGTGCGGAAAAAAACACCCCTGAACTGGAGAGCGAAATTCGTAAATACCAGATTTTCTATTACCATATCAAATCATTTGGAATTGAAGATCTCGTGATGGCCATCGTCAACGCTGTTAACGGGTTATCTCATTAACTTGGAGGCTCGAACCATGCCGTTAAAGGAAAAAATTGTTGCTGGAAAATTTATTGTTCTGGGAGAATTCGAACCACCCAAGGGTGCTGTTTTCGATTCTTTTGTCAAGGAGGCCAACCTTGTCAGGGGTCGAATGGATGCTTTGGTGGTCCCGGAAATGGCCAACGCGGTTCTGAAGGCCAGTTCACTCGGGGGCTGCGCCTGTCTGGAAAGGGAGGGGATTGAGTCCGTGCTTCAAGTCTGTTGCAGAGACCGCAATCGTCTGGCCCTTCAAGCGGACATCCTGTCGGCAGCCGCCCTGGGCGTCAAAAACATCATGGCAGTCAGCGGCGTGGAGACCCGTTTCGGGGACCACCCCCAGACAAGGACCGTGAATGATCTGGATTTAATAGAACTGATTGAAACCCTGCAAGTCCTGAATCAGGGAAAAGACCTGGCCGGGGTTGAACTCAACGGGACGCCTTCCTTTTCCATTGGATCCGCCATTGACGCCGGCGCCACGGGGAATCTGCTGGATATCGAAATGGAACATCTTGAAAAAATGATAGCCTGCGGCGTGGATTACGTCATCACCAATCCGATTTTTGACCTGAGACGTTTTGAACAGTTTATCAAGCGGGTGGATACGTCTAAAATTGCTGTGCTGCCCACCGTTCTCCTGCTGAAATCCGCCGGTATGGCCCATTATATTGATCGCAATATGAGGGGGATTTCCATCCCGCAAGATATGATCCGGCGCATCCAAAAAGCACCGGATAAAGTTCAGGAATGCGTTCGAATCGCGGCCGAAACCTTAAAACAGGTTAAGGCAATGAAAATGGCCGGCGTTTTGATTTCAACCGTCGGTTGGGAAAGCAAGCTCCCTTTAATCCTGAATGAGGCACAGATTTAAACATCGGAAAGGAATCCTAAATCATGTCCAATAACCAGTCTCAACAGAAGTCAGGATCGGTAATGGTTGTCGGCGGCGGTATCGCCGGCATGCAGTCGGCCCTGGACCTGGCCAATTCAGGTTACCATGTTCAGCTTATTGAAGGGTCTTCAGCCATTGGGGGAATCATGTCCGAACTGGACAAGACGTTTCCCACCAATGACTGCGCCATGTGAATTATCTCGCCCAAACTGGTCGAGGTCGGCCGGCATCTCAACATTGATTTAATTACCTCCGCCGAGATAAAAAAGGTGGAAGGAACTGCGGGAAATTTCAACGTCACGGTTCAAAAAAAGCCACGTTTTATTGATACCACCAAGTGCACTGCCTGCGGGGACTGCACCGATGTGTGCCCCGTCGTACTTCCCAACGAGTATGATCAGGGAATGAGTCAGAAACGCGCCACATTCAAGAAATACGCTCAAGCCATCCCCAGCGCCTTTGCCATTATGAAAGCGGACAAAGCACCGTGCCACGATGCCTGTCCCGCCGGATTGAATGTTCAAGGCTATGTCCAGATGGTGGGCCAGGGAAAATATGAGCAAGCCCTTCAAATCATCATGAAGGAGCTACCCCTGCCAGGCGTCCTGGGCCGCATCTGCCCGCACGCCTGCGAAGAGGCCTGTCGAAGATGCGAAGTGGACAACCCCGTGGCCATCCGCAACCTGAAACGGCTGGCGGCGGATAAGTTTGATCCCAGGGAAATCCAAATCGATTGTCTCCCTTCACGACCAGAAAAGGTGGCCATCATCGGTTCGGGTCCGGCGGGTCTTTCCGCCGCTTATCATCTGGCGCGAAAAGGCATTTCCTGCACCATTTTCGAAGCACTTTCCAAACCCGGTGGCATGCTCCGCGTGGGCATTCCGGACCATCGGCTGCCCCAGGACATTCTGGACCAGGAGATTGAAATCATCACCCGTCTGGGCCAGGAAATCAAAACCGACACCCGCCTGGGCGTGGATTTCACCGTAGACAGTCTGTTTGAAGAGGGTTACAAGTCCGTCTATCTGGCCATTGGCGCCCACAAAGGGATTGGTCTGCAGATTCCGGGAGAAGAGGCCAAAGGCGTTCGACAGGGGGTGGATTTTCTGCGGGAAGTAAACCTTGACGGAACAACCCCGGTCGGCAGGCAGGTGGCCATCATCGGTGGCGGAAATGTCGCCATTGACGTATCGCGTGCGGCGATTCGACTGGGTGCCGAAGCGGTCCATATCCTGTATCGCAGAACCCGTGCCGAAATGCCCGCCTGGGAGGAAGAAATTGACGCGGCGGAAGCCGAAGGGGTCCAGATCGCCTACCTGGCAGCCCCCGAAGAAGTGCTGGTCCGGGAAGGCCGGGTGGTGGGCCTGCGTTGTTTGCGAATGGAACTGGGCGAACCGGATGCATCGGGTCGAAGGCGCCCTGTCCCCATTCCGGGCAGTGCGTATGATCTGGAAATTGACCAACTCATCCCGGCCATCGGTCAGAAACCGGACCTTTCCGCGCTGGAACACATCAAGGACTTGGATTTTTCATCGCGGGGTACGGCTGAAACAGATGACCTGACTTTTGCCACAGGGCGGGAAGGGGTATTTGCCGGTGGTGACCTTCAGACCGGCCCGGCCCAGGCCATTATGGCCATTGCAGCGGGACGGGAAGCGGCCTGCTCCATTGAGCGCTTTCTGGACGGTGAGGACATGGCCGAAGGACGAAAGCCCCTGGTCACGGATACGCCTGATTACCGCCCCATTCCCGAAAATATGCCCCTGGAACTCAGAAAACCCATGCCCGAGCTCCCCGTATCGGATCGGGCCGGGAATTTCAGGGAGGTGGAACTGGGCTATCAGGAACCGGAAGGTCAACAGGAAGCGCAGCGATGCCTGAACTGCGGGTACTGCTGCGAATGCTTCCAGTGTGTGGATGCCTGCAAGGCTGACGCGGTAACCCTCATCACCCACGCGGAACAATCCGAAACCCTTGAGCTCACGACGGGAGCCATTATTCTGGCGCCGGGATTCCAGCCTTTTGACCCATCCGGATTGGAAACCTATCATTATACGGAATATCCCAATGTGATCACTTCCATGGAGTTTGAGAGGATCCTCTCAGCTTCGGGTCCCACCATGGGGCACCTGGTCCGGGTTTCAGATCATGCGGAACCTAAGAAAATCGCCTGGATTCAGTGCGTGGGATCCCGGGATGTCCATAACTGCGACCATGTTTACTGTTCCTCGGTGTGCTGTATGTACGCCATCAAGGAAGCGGTCATCGCCAAGGAACACGCAGGGGATGACCTGGATTGCGCCATTTTCTACATGGACATGCGAACCCATGGGAAAGACTTTGAAATTTACTACAACAATGCCAGGGACAAACACGGGGTCCGCTTCATAAGATCCCGGATACACACCATTGATCCCAAACTTGACGATGATGCCCTGATTCTGAAATACGCGACCGAAACCGGCGAATTCATCGAGGAAGAATTTGATCTGGTGGTACTCTCCGTGGGCATGGAAATATCGCCCCAGGTGGTCGAACTGGCTGAAAACATCGGACTGGATCTGAACGAA
>JAFCZI010000248.1 GCA_019314425.1 Deltaproteobacteria bacterium
TTGATTCCCATTTTCACATCCTCCGGACGAAACCCGATTTTCACCTCCCGGTTTTCCCAATCAGCGGGCAACTGTTGCAATGCAATGGAAAAGTCCCCGCACCGAAAAACCGTCCGCCCCGCAGAGACGGCAAGACTCCCTTTGAACAGGTTCATCACCGGGGATCCCACAAAGGTGGCCACAAACGTGTTGGCCGGCCGATCGTATATGTCTTCAGGTGAACCCAATTGATGTATTCGGCCCTCCTTCATTACCGCCACCTGATCGCCAAGGCTCATGGCCTCCACCTGGTCATGGGTCACGTGAATAAACGTGCCTTCACCCTCCTGATGAAGTTTTTTGAGCTCCATTCTCACATGCATGCGCAGTTGCGCATCCAGATTGCTCAAGGGTTCGTCCAGCAAAAAAATGCTGGGTCGACGCACCAGCGCCCTTCCCATGGCGACCCGCTGGCGCTGTCCGCCTGAGAGTTCTTTGGGTTTTCGCTTTAATAATAATTCAATCCCCAGGATGCGGGCGGTCTGTGTGACCATCTCCTTTATGAGGTTTTTCTTTATGCCATGCATGCGAAGGGAAAAACCCATATTTTCGGCTACTGTCATATGGGGATAGAGTGCATAGTTTTGAAAAACCATGGCCACATCCCGGTCTCTTGGGCTTTTTCCATCAACCGAGCGCCCGCCTATAACCACCGAACCCCGGTCCTGGGGAATGAGTCCCGCGATAATCTGAAGCAATGTGCTTTTTCCACATCCGGAAGGTCCCAGAAGAACACAGAATTGGCCACTTTTTACCAGAAGATCAAAATCAGATGCGGCCACCACAT
Organism: Deltaproteobacteria bacterium; assembly: GCA_019314425.1. Lineage (GTDB taxonomy): Bacteria > Desulfobacterota > DSM-4660 > Desulfatiglandales > Desulfatiglandaceae > NaphS2. Next base: position 827 of record JAFCZI010000248.1, read on the forward strand.
CTCCGAAACGCTTGCTGATTTGTTTGAGTTCAAGCGATGCCATAGGCTTGTTATCCCTTAATGGCGCCGGCGGACAACCCATCAACGATGCGCCGTTGAAAAAAGAGCACCAAGATGATCAGCGGCAGGGTTGTGAGCAGGGATGCCGCCGCGATTTCTCCCCAGGGAACAGCATGCTCTCCCTGAAAGAGCGCAATGCCCACCGGCATGGTTTGTCTCGCGGGATCCGTCATGATCAGCAGCGCCAGGAAAAATTCGTTCCAGGAATAGATAAAGGTTAGAATGCCCGCCGTAAAAAGACCAGGGCCCGACAACGGCAGTATGATCCGAATGAGGACACCGGGCCGTGTACAGCCGTCAACCAGAGCCGCTGATTCCAGTTCTTCCGGAATCTCTCGAAAGAAAAGTGCCAGGATCCAGATGCACAAAGGAAGTGTGAGCGCCACATAGGGAAGAATGAGCCCATGGTACTGGTTGAGCCACCCCACAGCGCGAAGAAAACGCCAGATGGGTCCCGCAATGGTGATTTGCGGAAACATGGCGCATGCCAGAACGCCCATGAGAATCAATCGTGCATAGCGGCGGGGCAATCGGGCCAACGCGTATCCCGCCAGTGTCCCCAGGGACAGGGAAACAAGGGTGGCGGTACCTGCTACAATCAGGGAATTGAGCAGGTAATGAAAGAGATGATGCTTGAAAACAGCGGATTGAAAGGACACAAACGAAAAATCAGGCAGCCATACCGGCGGAATGGCGGTGATCTGTGTTTCGGTTTTGAATGCGGACAGAACAAAAAAGAAGAAGGGCGCAAGTGAAAAGCCGACAGCCAGAACAACACCTGTCAAAAAAACGCTTTTTTTCAATAATTCCCTCATCACACCCTCGCTTCCAAAAGATGCCGGCCCACCGCCCGAACATAGATTATGGCAAGGAACAGCGCCAGCATGAATATGCATACGGAAATGGCCGATCCATACCCCATCCACCCTTCAACAAACATTTTTTTGTAGCCATAGAGTTGAAGTACATTGGTGGCATCCGCCGGCCCCCCCTGGGTCAAAACATACGCCAGATCAAAGACACGGAAAGCGTCGATGGTTCGAAACAGCAGGGCCACCATGACCGCAGGCCGGATAAGGGGCCAGGGTGATATGCCGGAAACGCCCCCAGGTACTGGCGCCATCCACAAGCCCGGCCTGGTAGATTTCCGGGGGAATCACCTGCAAACCGGCCAGGATCAGTAACGCCGCAAAGGATGCGGTCTTCCAGATATCGGCAAGTATAATGGCACCCAATGCTGTGGCGGGGTAGGCAAGCCATGGAATATAGCTATCGGTTTTCGTTCCGAAGGCCAGGTAGTTTATCATGCCATAGGCATCATTCATCAAAAAACGCCACATCTGTGCCGCCACTACCGTTGGTATGGCCCATGGGATCAGCACAGCCGCCCGCAATGCGCCCCGGACGGGGAAGCGGCGATGCATGAGCAGCGCCAGGAAAAGGCCGATCAGAAGTTCAAAAAAAGTGGTGACACCCACAAACACCAATGTGATCCAAAGAGAATGGTGAGCAACATCATCATGGAGGAGTTTCCGGTAGTTTTCAAATCCCACCATGGCCTCTCCCAGTTGGGGGAGCCCGCTGATCACCCGGTGGAAACTCAAGAAAAGTGACTGGCCCACCGGGATCACAATAAAAAGCATCAGCAGGGCGGCAGCCGGCAGAAGCAACAGAAAGAAGAAACGGTCTTTTTGAGTCATCTGGCTATCATTGCTTCCAGTTCCAGAAGCTTTTTGAGCCTCACGGCGGAGGCATGGGCCATGGACGGAAGTGCCTCATTTTTGTGTACAATGGCGGCGCTGAAAAAGCGCTGAAGTTCCTGGCTGATCATGGGGTATATGGGGGAGAGAGGGCGGCTTACGGCGTTTTTAAAAGAAGGCAAAAAAGCGATCAGGTGGGGCATCTTCTGCTGAATTGCCGGATCTTCATAAACCGATTTTCGAGTAGGCGCAAGACCTGCCTTTAAAGCCAGTGCTTTCTGACTCTCTTTTGAGGTCATGTGGCGAATGAACTGCCAAGCCGCCTCCTGATGTCTGGAAAAAGCATTGATGCCGAAGTGCCACCCGCCCAGGGTTGCGACATGGCCATGTCCTTTAAATGCAGGGAGTGTCCCAACACCAACCTTTCCCGAAACGGTTGATTTTTCGGGATCATTGGCAACGGCCCAGGCATAGGGCCAGTTGCGATGGAAAATGGTTTTTCCCTGGGTAAACAGACTCAGGGATTCCGGTTCTTCGTAAGTAACAACCCCCCGGGGAGCGGCTTTGCCGATGATATGGTTGCGAACAAAGGAGATGGCTTCAAGGGCCGGCGCCTGGTCGAGGAGGACCTGCCCGGTTTTCTGATCCAGGATCTCACCCCCGTTGGAGCGAAGGAACTCGAGCATGTTACACACCAACCCTTCGTACTGCTTGAACTGGGCTGAATAGATAACCATTCCGGGATTTTCGTGGCCGCCCAAAATGGTCTTTCCCTGCTCGATCATCTCCGCCCACGTGGCAGGGGGGTCAAAATGGTATTTTTCAAGCAGATCCTTTCTGTAGTAGAAAAGCCCGGCTGCCATGTAGCAGGGGACGCCGTATATCTTCTCACGGTAGATCCCGGCTGAAATGGGTCCCGCCAGGAATTTTCCTTGTTCCGCCTCGGGAAACCGGGATGATAAATCCAGCGCCCACCCGGCGTTTGCAAATTCAGGGGGCCACACCACATCCATCAGAAAAACATCCACTGAAGCATCTTTGTTCTTGAGTCGCTGGGTGATGATGGCGTGATATTCGGTGGACGAATGGGGACACACCTGGCGCTTTACCTTTATATGCGGATGTTTATCATGGAACGCTTGAATCAATTTGTTCCAGACTTCCGGTTGGTTGGGTTTCCAGGTGAGAAAAACGATCTCAGTGGCGTCTTGGGTGGCAGAAACAACGTCAATCAGAGGGGGGCACAGGATCAGAACACAGATGGCAATCTTTGATAATAAACGCCTCATGATCATGTAAGCCTTTTTTGAGGTGCGGTTCCGATTTTGATCCATATTTAAATTTGTTACATCTGGTGACACCTTACTTATCTTTGAGAATACCTTCCGGAATTAAGTAAGGTGTCCCCGGGATTCCCGTGGAATACCCAT
>JAFCZI010000249.1 GCA_019314425.1 Deltaproteobacteria bacterium
GCCCGAGTTCGTGGACGGCGGTCTTCTTCACACGATCCATAAGCAGGTTATGGTCTCGCGACGCCTGATAGTAAACGGGGTCCAATCTCCGGGTGGAAATTACCGCACACCGACCGGACATTTGAGCCGCTCCGAAAACAAAGGTAAGAATGGGGACATACAGGTCCACCCGTGTCACACCGATAATTTTGAAGGTCTCACGGGGGCAACAGGCACCCAGACGCTTTAAGACCCTTTTTGAACTGTATTGACCCCGTTCCACATCATAGGCATAGGAAGGATCTCCCATGGCCGGCAGGACCCTTACAGCCATCTTCGAGCTTGTTGAAAGACTTTCGGTGACACAATCAAGGATTATTTCATCAACAGAACCCAAAGGGCAGACATAGATGCATTCGGACACGACGAATCAGGATTCCCCCTTTTTAATGGTGTACTTATTCATCTTATTGTAGAGGGTCTGGCGGTCAATATCCATCTCCCGGGCGGCCTTGCTGATGTTCCAGCCCGTTTGCTCCAGTATCTTTAAGATGTGAGCCTTTTCCATCATCTTGAGCGATTTCGGGGAATCGAAAGCGCGTGTATCACTTCGGGAAAACGGGAGATCCTCCGGCATAATCTCTCTTCCGGTACCGATTACCAGAGCCCTTTCAATGATATTTTCCAACTCCCGAACGTTTCCGGGCCAATGATAATCCATCAGTTGCCGCATTGCCCCGGGGTTTATCTTAACAAGCGCTTTGTTCATTTCCATGCACTGTTGTTTTACAAAGGCATTGGCCAGCAGTGGAATATCTTCATTTCGTTCGCGAAGGGGCGGTACATGAATGGAAATCACATTGAGGCGATAGAAAAGATCCTCTCGAAAATCGCCTTTTGCAATAGAGGCTTTCAAATCCCGGTTCGTCGCAGCCAGGATGCGAACATCCACATCGATTGTGCTTTCACCCCCCAATCGGGTAATCTCCTTCTGCTGCAGAACCCTCAAAAGATCCACCTGGGTTTTCAGGCTGATATCGCCGATTTCATCCAAAAGGATCGTCCCCCCCTGAGCCATCTCAAACCGCCCTCTTTTGGTGTGGTCCGCCCCGGTGAACGCCCCTTTTTCGTAGCCGAAAAGCTCGCTTTCCAAAAGGGAATCCGGCAGAGCCCCGCAATTTACCGCAACAAACGGCATATAACAACGGTTGCTGTTTCCGTGAAGGGCCTGTGCAATCAACTCTTTTCCGGTACCGCTTTCACCCGTGATCAGGACCGTTGAGTCAGACGGCGCCACGCGGTCGATCAAATCAAAAATTTCCTGCATACCCTGGCTTTTACCGATGATTTCATCATATTGATATTGCTCTTCAAGCCTTTTGCGCAACATGATATTTTCAAGGCGCATTTCCCTGTGGGCCAGGATTTTTTTGATCTGAAGCTCTACCTCATCCGGATCAAAGGGTTTTACCAGGTAATCAAAGGCGCCTTCCTTCATAGCCTGGACCGCCGTATCAACCGAAGCATAAGCGGTCATCATCAGCACCTCCGAATCCGGGCTGACTTCTTTGATGCGCCGCATGGTTTCAAGACCGTCTATCCCCGGCATTTTCAAATCAAGAAGGATCACATCGTATTGAGATTCCTGCACCATGGCAATGGCGTTTTCCCCGTCAATGGCCAGGGCAACGCTGTACCCATCTTCCATCAACCAGTCTTTGAGGGACTCACGTATGGCGGATTCATCATCCACAACAAGAATGCTGGGCATCTTTGTCATTTTTTGCTCCTTTGAAGTAGCGGTTAGCCATTGGCGAATAGCATGAAAAAACAGATAAACAGTTTCATCCAAAGGCTAATGGCCAACAGCTAAAGGCAGGCAAATGGTAAAGGTGGTTCCTTCGCCCGGTTCACTTTCCACGTCAATGGTCCCCCGGTGCCGCGTCACAATCCCGTATACCACCGAGAGCCCCAGGCCAACGCCTTTTCCTTCCTCTTTGGTGGTAAAAAACGGTTCAAAAATATTTTTCAAATGCTTTTTTTGAATGCCACACCCCGTATCGGAAATCTTGATTTCCATGGTGCGTCCCCCGGTGGAACATTTCACCGACAGGGTCAAGACGCCCCCCCCGTCCATGGCTTCCGACGCATTTCCCACAACATTTAAGAGGGCCTGCTGAATCTGTTTAAAATCACATTGCACCTCGGGGATGTCCGAGGCAATGTGTTTGATCACCTTGACGTCCTTCATCTTCAGGTCGTGGGACAACAGGGTCAGGGTCCGATCCACGATTTTTTCGATGTTCTTGTTTTCGATACTGATCTTGGAGTGGCGGGAAAATGCCAGAAGATTCTTTACAATTTCGCCACACCGCGCCGTTTCGGACGCCATGATGCTCAGGTATCGGGCGATATCATCTTTTCTTTCCGGTGTGAGACGGCCGGTTTGATTCTGCTTGATCATGAGGCGGTTGTAGGTCAACACTGCCGCCAGGGGGTTGTTGATCTCGTGAGCGATGGTGGCGGATAATTTACCCAGGGATGCGAGTTTTTCCTGAGCAACGACCTGTTCCTGGGCCTCTTTGAGCTCCTGATACGCTTTTTTCAGGTTTTCATAGAGGGCTGCATTTTCCACCGCTACCCCGATCTGATTACCGATGGCCGACAAAAACTCCAGGTAATCATCTGAAAAATCAAAAGTAGAATGGCTGGTAATGACCATGACCCCCACCGGCTCACCCTTGGACACCAGGGGAACGTAGATGGCCGATTGGATCCCTTCCCCGGCAAACAGACCGGCATAGGGGGATTTTGAATGCCCCAGATCGTGAGCCACCTTTGTTTCAGATGCAATAAGACTTTTTCCCAAAAGGCCTTGTCCCACTTTACGGGTTTTAATGCTCCTGTTTCTCACAAACCGTGAAGACAGCCCCTTGCTGGCCAGAAGATCCAGGGCTTGTTTTTTTTTGTCAAGCAGGTAAACCCTGATACTCACGGAACCCAGTATCCCTGAGATTTTTTCAATGGTATTATGTACAATTTCATTGAGATCCAGGCTGCTGCCGATAGCCGTGGATATGGCGTTCAGCGTTGCCAACCACTTGTTTCGCCATTCGATCTGCTCCTGGGCCTTTTTCCTTTTGCTGACATCCCGAACAATGAAGACATGCCCGGTAATTTTCCCCGTCGCATCCAGTGTGACATTGGCTGTCAAAAGTCCGTAGAAGACCGAATCGTCTTTTCGCCGCAAGGGCGCTTCAAAACCGGTCACAAATCCGTCTTGTGACAATTTCTTCCGGAATTGATAAAGGTCGTCGTTATGCTTGAAAAATTCCCTTACCGAGCTTATCTCCAGCAATTCCTCCCGTTGGGAAAACCCCAGGATATCGATACCCGCCTGATTCACTTCCAGAACGCCCCCTTTTACATTCGTGAGCATAATGGCATCGCCTGAGCGCTCAAAAATTGTTCGGTATCTCTCTTCCGATTGCTGCAGGCTACTTACTCGATCTGATACAACCTGTTCAAGGTTACCGGTCAGCTGAGACAGTTCCTTCTTCAGATTTCTGTTTTCGGTAATGTCGACAGCTGTTTCCAACACGTAGGGAACCCTGTTGTTGGCCATCTTGACCGGCGTGGTCCGGAGCAGCATTTGCGCTTTTTTTCCGTCTTTCATCACAACCGTTTCTTCACGCTGGTGGCTTTTTCCGTCCTGAAATGATCTTGCAACAATACAATCCCGGCATTTAAAATCACTTTTCTTCCAGGCTTGATAACAGAAACCTTTCGGATGCCCGCCAAATTGCTTTTTGAATAGGTCATTGGCCATGACAATCTTAAAATTTCTGTTGATGGCGACGACATATTCCGTCACATTTTGAAAAAAAGACTGGTATTTTTTTCCCGTGATGGTCTCAAATTTATCCACCTGAGCATCCCCCCGCAGCGGATCACCTTCCGCAGCGTTTGCTTTCACCCCCCCAAATACAACGGCTATTCGAGCAGAATGGCCTCGAACCTGGCATTTGGAAATA
>JAFCZI010000036.1 GCA_019314425.1 Deltaproteobacteria bacterium
TTAGCCAACGAATTGAGATACCGACTTTTATCTCTATTTTCGAAGAAGTTGAATGCAGGTTTCAGGTGGTACTGTTCCGGAGAAAGGGGGTGGGGGCTGCCTTTTAAACCATCGTTTCATATCGTCGGGTAATATCGCTTGACATAAAAGTTTCGTATTTAGCGCAGTCATTAGGGGGTAAATTTATGAAGAAAGGTATGTTCGCAAAACTGGGAATACTGTTGCTGGCAATGTTTTTTCTGATGGCTTTTTCAACGGTTGCAGCGGCCAAGGATATTCGGATTGGCGGTATTATGGACTGTACCGGTGCCACTTCGGATGTGGGGAAAGATTATGCCATTGGCATGGCGGACGCTTTCAAATACATTAACAGCCAGGGGGGCGTCAACGGTAAGAAGATCAAATACACATGGTTTGATTACGGCTACCGAATTCCCGAGGCCATTACCAAATACAAAATGTCGAAACGTTTGGGGGCCGTTGCCATTATGGGATGGGGCACCGGTGATACGGAAGCTCTTTCACCCACGGTCAATAAAGACAAGATCCCCTATGTGTCGGCTTCCTATTCCGCTCATTTGACAAATCCTGCAAAAACACCCTACAATCTCTTTTTCTCATCGGATTATTCCACCAACGCCAGGTCGTGTCTCACCGCATGGTTTGATAAGAAATGGCCCAAAAATCCGGATTTTGGAAAACGGAAACCCCGCCTTTCCTGCTGTTACATGTTTGCATCGCCCTACTGCTTGGCACCCATCAAGGCTATCAAAAACCAAGCCAAACTGCTGGGTTTTGAGGTAGGCCCTGATCAGGATATTTCTCTTTTTTCCCTGGACACCAGGAGCCAGGTGATGGCGATGAAATCTTTCAAACCCGATGTGGTGTGGCATGGCAACACCACCATGAGTGTTGCGGCCACCGTTCGGGACGCTTATGCCCTTGGATTGGGCGCTGCTTGGATCGTCGACAACTGGGGATTTGATGAAAACCTGCCGCGTCTGGCCGGCGAGGCGGCCGAAGGGGTCATGGGGGCCACTCCATGTGCGTTTTTTGGTCAGGACGTGAAGAATATGGACCTGGTGGTTTCCTCCGCTGAGAAATACAGCCCCGGCGTGCCTTTGGGTAAAAGGCTGATTCGTACGGTGCAGGCGTGGGGTGACGCATTGGTTTTGTGGGAAGCCCTGAAGCGGGCGGATGCAGCCGGTGTTGATCTCACTCAGAAGGGTTCAGGCCCTGCGATCATGGAGAAGGGTTTTGAGACCATGCGCAATTTCGATATCGGTCTGGGCGCCGCGCCCATCAGCTATACTGCGACGGATCATCGCCCGGCCACCGGGTGTATTGTTCAGGAATGGAAAGGTGGAAAATTTCAGGTGGTGGAGGATGTGGATTTGAAGAAAAAATGGCCTGTGCTTTGGGATAAAACCGAAAAGGAAGGCGGTTTTTTCGGCTATTAATCGAAACATGTTCTTTTGTAAATATTCGGCTTACAATGTAAATGTTTGGCCAGTGCTTCACATTCGTCTATTTGGGACTGCGTAGCATACTAAAGCGGCAGAGCCGCAGTTTTAAGTTTTAGATTTTAAGTTTTTCAGCCAATGAACTTCTTGTTTTTTGTAATAGAAAACCAGGTGATAAGGTACTAATGCGATGTGAGCAGGCCAAAATAGGCGAAGATGATGAAAAAGAGTTTGATACTTTTTGTAGCGTTGTTGTTTGGATTTGGTTTGGTGTTTTCATCCTGTGTGGCGACTGATTTGCAGGTTAAACCCAACAATAGTAATTTTGTAGCGCCCAAGATTAAATTAGAATCCTTCATGATTCCACAGTATGACGGCTATTGGTATATATCTGCCAAACCCCTAAAAGGTACGGCTGGGGATAGAGGTGCGTTCTTGCCCATGACGTTCACTTTTAAAATTACCAATCCCAATGTGTACCCCATTAATTTTGAGGAGATCAAATACTCGATTGTGTTTGACAAGGACTTTATTGTGATGACCACCGCCGACCAGATGTCCAACTGGATCCCGGCGGGTATGGCTGACGAGGTGCAGGTGACGACGTTGATTACCGTACGCTCCGCTCTGGTTGGCTTTTCGCTGGCAAATGCTGTTGAGCTGAAAAAGCGTGGTTGGAAAAAAATCGATACCCTGATCTGATAAATCGCAATGCCGCCATTGGGTAAAACGCTCCCCATGGCTGAGGTAAGGCTTGTGGACGGCCATGACAATTCGATTGCCGATGGTCAGGTCGGGGAAATTGTGGTAAAAGGTCCCATGGTGGTTCAAGGATACCGGAACCTGCCCGAAGACAACGAATACACATTCAGGGGCGGATGGCATCATACCGGCGACCAGGGACGGTTTGATGAGGACGGCTTTCTGTGGTATGCGGGGCGCAAGACCGAAAAGGAGCTGATCAAACCGGGTGGGGAAAATGTCTATTCGGCGGAGGTTGAAAAGAGCATCCTGGAGCATCCGGTCATACAAACAACGGTTGTCATCGGTGTTCCGGACCCCGAATGGAAAGAAGGGATCAAAGCCGCCTGCGTGCTGAAAGAGGGTGAAATTCTCGAAGCGCGGGTGTTGATTGACTTTGTGGTGGAATGGATTACACGGTACAAAAAACCTCAATATGTTGAGTTCGTTACCGAGTTTCCATTTCGGGAAGGTGGCGTTCCGGACAGGGAGAAGATCAAAGATCTTTATGGTGGCGATCAGTAGATGGGACTTTTTTTCGTGTGAGCCAGTTTCAAAACGTCCCATTTTGCCCGATCTCTGCGTCAAGCTTAAATTTTAATCCTCGAAATATCCAATATATTCCTGCGGTTAAAATTTTCGCCTTCCTTGACCTCGAACAAAATTGAACATTTTGAAATTGGCTCGTGTGGGAGGCATTTCAGGTTGAGCGAAAAATTAAAAAAAATCCTGAAAATTCCTTTAATACTATTGTGTTTTACTGTTCCGATTGCGGGCTGGATCTGCTATGGTGATGGGGGTATGATTCGCCTTTGCCGGACCGGGGTGGAGCGGCGGGAGTGCTTTGATCGCATTCGAAAGCTTGTGGCCGAAAACCAGGTGCTTATCGAAGAGGTCCACCGCTTTCGCACAGATATGACATATGTGGAGTCCGTGGCCAGAAACGAGCTTAGCCTGATTCGAAAAAACGAGGTTATTTATCGTTTTCGGAAGGGTTCAGCCGGGGATTAGACAATGGAAGAAAACGCTGCTTTATATGATGAAATTCTGAAGGCTGGGCCCTCACAAGGCACCCTGCACATTATTCTGGCCCGAATCAGGGATGAAGGCCGCGTCAATGACGTGATCCGATGGTGTATGAAGTTTTTGGGGGTCTATCCGAAAGATGTTTATTTGAGAACGCTGCTTGCGGAATCTTACTTCGACATGGGATCAATCGGGCAGGCGGAAACTGAATTCCTGAAAGTTTCATCCATGATGAATGACTTGCTTCCCGTCTATTCCAGGCTTTCCGGGATTTATGCAAAGCAGAAGCGGTTTGCAGAGGCGACCGGTGAGGCTGAAATCTTCCTGGCACACCACCCGGAAGATCCTGAAATGCGTGAATTACTTAAAAACATTGAAGAAGCGAGGGGTGCGACAGCCGGAGGGCAGGAAGGGCGGGATCAGAAACCGCCTGTTCTGCCGGATGATGACGCGGAATCCCTGGCAGACCTTGCCACACCGACCATCGCCGAGCTTTATTTCAGCCAGGGGCAACTGGAAGCTGCGGTGGAAACCTACCAAAAGGTTATTGAAGAACATCCCGACGACAGTGTTTCCGTCCAGCGGCTTTTGCAACTGAAAGGCGGATTGGACGCCGTCCCTCCCTGCGTACCGAAAGCGTCCCGTAATGAGCATGCGCAGGAAGAAAAACTTCGCACCATCCTGGAGAAATGGCTTCCCAGAGTGGGGGAGATAAAATATGGTTAAGACATTGCCGAATTTTGGATTTACGGCAACCGGTATCGGAAGTGTGCCGTTTTTGGAGGTGGAAGCGACCTGCAAGGAGATCATAGGGCTTTTTCCACGGATGCCCTACTGGCCGCAGTTTGTAAAACGCAGTTATTTAGAAGATATGAGCGTCCAATATAGTGAAGGATTGCCGCTTCTCGAAGTGAACGAAGAGAAACGGACGCTTTCAGTTTCCCGTACCGGTGAAAGGGAATCGGAACTGGTGGCTTTTTATGAGCGGGTTTTTTCCGAGGATATTGAGTCTTTTGCCATTAGCGAGGCCTATGCCCCCGGTCTTTATACCCTGATGACGTTTTTAGGTGAAAGCCATTCGGATCAGGAGTCTTATGTCAAGGGGCAGACGGTGGGGCCGGTTACCTTCACGTCAGGAATTCTGGGCCTTGACGGAAAGGCTATTATCCATGACCCTGAGTTGTCCGAGGCCATGGTCAGGGGGTTGGCCATTAAGGCACTCTGGCAGGTCAGGCTACTCGAAAAATCAGGAAGACGCCCGATTATTTTTTTGGACGAGCCGTCTCTATCTGGGTTTGGATCGGCTTTTGCCTCAATCCAGCGGCAGGATGTGATTGATAAACTTCAAATGATGATATCCTATATCAAAGACCATTCCGACTGTCTGGTGGGAATACACTGCTGTGGCAATACGGATTGGGCAATGATTATGGCAGCCGGACCGGATATTATCAATTTTGATGCATTTGAGTTCATGGAACATTTTCTGCTTTACCCGAAAGACATCGCAAGTTTTCTACAGGAGGGCGGCGCCATTGCGTGGGGTATTGTGCCCACTTCCGGTTTCACGGGTGATGAATCGGAAAAGGAACTTTTGAAAAAGATCGCCGAGGGCATTGACACGATAAAGAAAACGGGTGTAGTCTCACAGACCATTGCTGAAAGGTCCATCTTTACACCGTCTTGCGGCATGGGTTCCATGACTTCGCTCAATGCGCGTTCAGCCATGAGTCTGCTGGCCCGGTTGCCAGCCGAATATTTTGTTTAGGGTACTGAATCATCTTTTGGATAGACTTGATGGCGTCGTAAAAAGTCCCATCTACTGCGTTGTGGTGGTTTTTCAGAATCTCAACATACTACGTGTATGCCTACGATGAAAAACCACTACGCCTCGTATATGGAACATTTCACGACGCTATCTGCAGATAGCATCGTGACTTTTTACGGGGGCATCATCTTTAACTCGTATAAATTCTTGACAAAAAAAAGGTCATAGGATATGTTCCCGTACGCGTCACGAAAGGGTGGGGAGGTGAGGGCCTTTACGCTGGCAATATCCGATGTTTTTGGGTTCGGCATTGATTGTTTTTGTGGGGGGGGGCGGGCCCGGCTTTCAGGGCGGGATTTTTGGTCAACATCTGTAGCGAGGAGGGAAGATAATGAACAAAGGTGACTTAATCAATGAGGTGGCCAACGCTGTATGTACCAAGAAGGAAGCGCAGGTGGCGGTGGATTGCGTTTTTGCGAGTATCACCGATGCGTTGAAGCGCAAGGATAAGGTAACGATCATCGGGTTTGGGACCTTTAAGGTGGAAGAAAGAAAAGCGAGAAAAGGTATTAACCCCCAAACTGGTGAGGCCATTGATATCGCAGCAAAAACGGTTCCGAAGTTTGTGGCTGGAAAGGCTTTGAAAGAGGCTGTTTAATTCAAAAAAAGGGTAGCATTCCCCATGGCTCTTATTGGATGTTTTCAGTGAGGGCTTTTTTTTTGCGAGGCCCTTAGGAAAGAGGGGTGCGAAATATGAAAATTGCGGTAAGCGGAAAGGGAGGCGTGGGTAAAACCACCTTTGCGTCCTTTTTGATAAAAGCACTGGCCAATGAGGGGAAAAAGGTCCTGGCGATTGATGCGGACCCGGACGCCAATCTGGCGCAGGCTCTGGGGGTTGATAAAAGCGAGGAAATCGTTCCCATTTCAGGAATGAAGACGCTCATTGAGGAAAGGACCGAGGCCAAAATCGGCTCCATGGGGTCTTTTTTCAAGTTAAATCCAAAGGTCAGCGACTTACCTGAAAAACTGTCCGTGGAAGTGGATGGGGTCAAGGTGATGGTCATGGGCGGTGTGAAAAAAGGGGGCGCGGGATGCATATGCCCTGAAAGTGTCTTGCTGAAAAGGCTTGTCTCTCATGTGGTTTTGGCCAGGGATGAGGTGGTTGTTCTGGATATGGAGGCGGGTCTTGAACATTTAGGCCGTGGGACGGCCATGTATGTGGATCGGCTCATTGTGGTGGTTGAGCCGGGAAGACGGAGCATTGAAACGGCGCATCAGATTCGTCGTCTGGCCGATGACATCGGTTTAAAGAAGTTGAGTTTTGTGGGAAATAAACTGCGATCCGACAAGGACAAAGACTTTCTGTTGAAAGAAATGAAGGATTTTTCGTTTATAGGATTTATGCCCTACAGAGAGGAAATTAGCGATGCGGACCGTGATGGCCGCCCCCCATTTGAAAAAGATGCGGAAACCCTCAGGGACGTCAGTGAAATGCTCTCGAAATTGAAAGACTGAGGCGGCGAAGCCGCAGTTTTAGGTTTTAAGTTTTTCAGTCAGTGAACTGCTTGTTTTTTATGATAGAAAACAAGGTGATAAGGTACTATAAGGAGAATGAAACATGGGAGAAAGAGTTTATAATTTTAATGCGGGTCCCGCTGCATTGCCTTTGCCCGTTCTGGAAGAGATTCAGGCGGAACTGCTCGATTATAAAGGATCGGGCATGTCTATTATGGAAGTGAGTCATCGCTCCAAATGGTTTGATGATGTGATCAATGACGCGGTTGAAAGGACCAAACGTCTGCTGGGTCTCGGGAATGATTTTGAGGTTCTGTTCATTCAGGGCGGCGCCAGCCTTCAGTTTTGCATGATCCCCATGAACCTGGCGCTGGAAGGCTGTCCCGTGGATTATATCAATACGGGGACGTGGTCCACCAAAGCCATTAAAGAGGCCGATATCCAGGGGAAAGATGTGCAGGTCATTGCTTCTTCTGAAGACAAAAATTTTTCCTATATCCCAAAAGAATATCAGATCAGCAAAAATGCGGCTTACCTGCATTTCACCAGCAACAATACCATCAAAGGCACCCAGTGGGCGAAATTCCCGGAAGCGGGTGATGTGCCGCTTGTTTGCGATATGAGCTCCGATATTATGAGCCGTCCGTTTGATGCAAAGCCGTTTGGTTTGATTTATGCCGGTGCTCAGAAAAACATCGGGCCATCCGGTACGGCCATGGTGATTATCAGAAAAGATATGCTGGACAGGACGCCGGATAATCTGCCTTCCATGCTGAAATATACGACGTTTGCCGGAAAAAATTCCATGTACAATACGCCGTCCTGCATCGTCGTTTACACGATCGGCCTGGTTCTGAAATGGATCGAGGAAACTGTGGGCGGCCTTGAAAAGATGCAAACGATCAATCAGGAAAAAGGGTCCCTGATCTATGATTTTATCGATCAGTCCGGTTTTTACAACGCAACTGCGGAAAAGGACAGCCGTTCCCTGATGAATGTGACCTTCAGGCTCCCCAGCGAAGATCTGGAAAAGAAATTTGTGGCGGACGGCCTCAAAGAAGGCCTCGGCGGCTTGAAAGGACACCGTTCGGTGGGTGGCTGCAGGGCTTCCATCTACAATGCCAGCGGAATGGATGCGGTAAAAGCGTTGGTGGATTTCATGATTTCTTTTGAGAAAGCTAACGGCTGATAGCTAAGGGAACTTCCAAAAAATAATCTACGCATCCTGCTTGCCCTTTTGCCCGTCTTCTACGTTGTGATAACAGGCACATAGTAGGGGCACGATGCGTCGTGCCCCTACATGCACCTGCCATCACGCCTTGAAGACGAACAAAAGTCCTGCACAATATGCGTATATTATTTTCTTCCAGTTCCCTAACCGCTAAAAACGGGGTAACCGGTTTTGCAAAGAACAAGAATTTCTGAGATTTTGAAAAGCGATGCGATTGGTACGCATGTTACGGTGGCCGGCTGGGTCAGGACCCGCAGAGATTCAAAGGGTGGCTTTTCATTTATTGAAATAAACGATGGTTCTGCCTTTTCCGGCCTGCAGATCATCGCAGATCAGGACCTGCCCAACTACGAGAGCCATGTGCTGAAATTGCAGACCGGTTGTTCCCTCACCGCCGACGGTATCCTGACGGCTTCCCCTGGAAAAGGCCAGAAGGTGGAGCTGAAAGCCGATAACATCCAGGTGGTGGGCTGGGCCGATCCGGAAGTTTACCCGTTACAGAAAAAACGGCATTCTTTTGAGTTTTTGAGGACCATTGCCCATCTGAGACCCAGGACCAACACTTTCGGGGCCGTGGCCAGGGTTCGAAATGCCGTTGCATCGGCCATCCACAGGTTCTTTCAGGAAAAGGGGTTTTTGTACATCCATACGCCCATTCTGACCGGGAGCGATTGTGAAGGGGCGGGGGAAATGTTTCGGGTGACAACGTTGGATCCGGCCCGTGTGCCCATTCAGGACGGGCATGCGGATTACAGCCGGGATTTTTTCGGTGGGCCCTCCCATTTAACGGTCAGCGGGCAGATGGAGGCTGAGGTTTACGCGTTGGCCATGGGTGATGTCTATGCGTTCGGCCCCACATTCAGGGCTGAAAATTCCAATACTTCACGGCATCTGGCGGAGTTCTGGATGGTGGAACCGGAGATGGCCTTCTGTGATCTGGAAGGGGATGTGGCGCTCGCCGTGGAATTTCTGAAATATGTTTTTGCGTATGTCCTTGAACATTGTCCTGAGGATATGGCGTTTTTTAACCGGTTCGTTGATAAGTCGGTCATCCAAACCCTTGAAAACCTCGTGAGCCAGGATTTCACAACCCTCACCTACACGGAAGGAATCAAGCTGCTTGAAAAAGCGAAAGTGAAATTCGAGTTTCCCGTCGCATGGGGGAGTGATATCCAGTCCGAACACGAACGGTATTTATGCGAAAAGGTTTTTAATGGTCCTGTGGTGTTGGTAGACTACCCTAAGGATATCAAGGCCTTTTACATGAAAATGAATGAGGATGAAAAGACGGTCCGCGCCATGGATGTGCTGCTGCCCAAGATTGGTGAGATCATCGGCGGTAGCCAGCGGGAAGATGACCATGATATCCTCCATTCACGCATTGTCGAAATGGGCTTCAACCCGGACGAATACTGGTGGTATCTGGAGCTCCGAAAGTTCGGTTCGGTTCCTCACGCGGGGTTCGGCCTCGGCTTTGAGCGATTGATCCAATTCGTGACCGGTCTTTCCAATATCCGGGATGTGATTCCATTTCCCAGAACCCCCGGTAACATTGCTTTTTAACAGATGCCAATTTCTGGATTCCGGAAAGTTTTGATCACGCAAAGCTCACAAAGAAAAAGCAATTGATGCATTTCATGAGAGCCCTTGGCGTCTTTGCGTGAGACCTGCCTTTTTCCGTTTCATCCATGTGAATAAACAGACTGAAGCCGCTTTTCCAACAAAGTGTAACGCTTTAAAGTTTTATCGTTGCGTATGCCGATGGCCAAGGCCTTGCGGGTTCCCACCAGGATCACCAGCTTTTTTCCCCGTGTGACGGCGGTATAGATCAGGTTCCGCTGCAGAAGCATGTAATGCTGGATCAGAATGGGGATGATGACCGCCGGATATTCCGACCCCTGGGATTTGTGGACGGAAACAGCATAGGACAGGATCACTTCATCGAGATCTGTAAAATCGTATGGCAATTCACGGCCCTCAAAAGAGATGACCACTTCCCGGGTTTCCGGCTCCAGGCGAACGATCCGTCCCATGTCGCCGTTAAACACTTCTTTATCGTAATTGTTTTTGATCTGCATGACCTTATCGCCGATTCGAAATGTGCGGTTCCCCCGTTCGACCCCTTGGGTATTCTGATTCAGCCGGTTCTGCAACGCCAGATTGAGGTTCCCGGCGCCGACGATACCTCGGTGCATGGGGGTCAGCACTTGTATGTCGTTCATTGGGTCAAACCCGAAATAGTCCGGCACCCGTTTACCGGCCAGGTCAAGAATGGTATTTAACACCTGTTCCGGGTCTTCCTGTTCAATGAAAAAGAAATCACTTTCCCCCCGGTTTTGACGCAGCGGCATCTTCCCCTCATTGATTCGGTGCGCGTTGACAATGATACGGCTTTCCCTGGCCTGGCGAAAAATTTTGTCCAGTACCACCACGGGAATTGCAGCGCTTGCCATAATGTCTTTCAAAACATTTCCCGCGCCTACGGAAGGAAGTTGGTGAATGTCGCCCACCAGGATAAAGGTGGCCCCAAGCGGAATGGCCTTGAGGAGATGATGCATGAGGATGGTATCAATCATGGAGGCTTCGTCCACGATGAGAATGTCGCAGGGCAGCGGGTGCTTTTGGTCTTTTTTAAATCCCCCCTTTTTCATGCTGTACTCCAGCAGCCTGTGAAGGGTCATGGCCTCATGGCCCGTGGCCTCCGACATGCGTTTGGCGGCACGCCCTGTGGGCGCGGCCAGTTGTATGCGGATTTTCAGCGGCGAAAAAATTTTCAAAATAGCGTTGATGATGGTTGTTTTACCGGTTCCAGGTCCTCCCGTGATCACCAGGACTTTGCTTCGGGCAGCTTCTTTGATGGCTTTAACCTGGCTCTCAGCCAGGCCGATGGAGAGTCGTTTTTGAACCCAGTCCACGGCTTTTTGCGCATCAATGGCCCTGATGGCTTTGGGCGCATTGAAAAGTCTTTTCATCCGCGCGGCGATGCCTGTTTCGGACACATGAAATTTTTTGAGGAAGACCCCCTTGTTGTTTCCCTGAAACGTTTCGGCATCATCGTTTAAATCTTCCATAACGATTCTGTTGGCCAGAACGTTGGCATCCATGGCCTGGCTGATCAGTTCCGGATTGATTCCCAGCATTTCCCGGCATTTTTGAACCAGCGGTTCGTAAGGAAAATAGACATGCCCCTCATCCGCTAGCTGATGGAGGATGTAGAGAATCCCTGCTTCCGCCCGGATCTGGCATTGTTTGTCAAACCCCAGTTTCTCAGCGATGCCATCGGCCGTCACAAACCCGATGCCAAAGATATCCATGGCCAGCCGATAGGGGTTTTCCTGAACCACCTGAATGGACTGATCGCCGTATTGTTTGAATATCTTGGTGGCGTAACCCGAACTGACGCCATGGGTCTGAAGAAACAGCATGACCTCCCGAATCTCTTTTTGTTCCTCCCAGGCCACCTTGATCATGGCGATTCGTTTTTTCCCGATGCCCGCCACCTCGGCCAGCCTGCCCGGGTCTTTTTCGATCAGGTCCAGGGTGTTTTCCCCGAACTTCTTGACGATTCGCTTTGCCATGACTGGTCCGATCCCCTTGATTAGACCGGAACCCAGATACTTCCGGATGCCGTAAACCGTGGCGGGTACTTCTGTCTTGTAGTGAGTGATTTTGAATTGTTCCCCAAACTTGGGATGATTGGACCATTCCCCCTTGAGCTCGATGATTTCGCCGGGGGTCGGCGCCATCATGTTGCCCACCGCGTTTATGAGGTCTGCCCGACCGTAGACTTTGAGTTTGACAACGCTGTAGCCGTTCTCTTCGTTGGTATAGGTGATTCTTTCAATCTGACCTTTGAGATGTGTGAGCATTTGTCGGACCTTTTTTTAAAGATTGAGATTTTCCTGAATCCAGGCAATCCCCCCTCCAATTTGACAACGCTATGGCGAATATGAGATAAGGACTATACAAATGTTGCTGAAAAGTCAACGAACTGCTAATGAACTTGAGCGTTATATTAGTAACGATTTAAATCTGAACTATGATTGTAAAGGATGGTTTGGCAATGACTGATTTTTTGATGGAAAATGAAATTTACGGTCGGATTCAACGATTTCAGGATCGTCTTTTCGCCCATAGTTTGGATGGGGCTTTGATGGT
>JAFCZI010000037.1 GCA_019314425.1 Deltaproteobacteria bacterium
CCTGGAAAGGGCGCTCCGGAAAGCGGATATTGATCAGAATAAGCGGTTGGAAAAGGCTTTGGGTTTCCTGGCCACCACCGGAAACACGGCTCCCTTCATCGGCCTCTTTGGAACAGTCTGGGGAATCATGGAATCTTTTCACAGCATTGGCCTGAAAGGGTCTGCGAATCTGGCCGTGGTGGCCCCCGGTATCTCGGAAGCCCTTATCGCCACTGCCGCAGGCCTTGCGGCAGCCATTCCCGCCGTGGTGGCCTTTAACTATTTCACCCAGCGCATCGCGAGTTTGCGCGCCGAGATGGATATTTTCGCCACCGATTTTTTGAGTATGGTGGTCAGGCAATTTTTCAAAAAACCATCCGTCAGGAAGGACGCCTTGTAATATGGCATTCAATTCCGGTGGTAATAACAGACAATTG
Source organism: Deltaproteobacteria bacterium (assembly GCA_019314425.1). Lineage (GTDB taxonomy): Bacteria > Desulfobacterota > DSM-4660 > Desulfatiglandales > Desulfatiglandaceae > NaphS2. Next base: position 417 of record JAFCZI010000037.1, read on the forward strand.
ATGTCGGAAATCAATGTCACACCCTTTGTGGACGTGATGCTGGTCCTGTTGATCATTTTCATGGTCGCAGCTCCCATGATGACGCAGGGTGTGGAGGTTAATCTTCCAAAAACCGAATCCCGAAACATTAAGACGTCTGATGACCCCCTTATGTTGACGATCAACAATAAGAGAGAAATTTTTCTGGAGAGCCACAAGATTCCCCTGGAATCCCTGGAAATAAAAATTAAGAAAATCTTTGAGAACAGACGGGATAAGGAGGTGCTGCTGCGTGCGGACAAGGATATCCCCTATGGGTTTGTTATTAATGTCATTGCCAGTGTAAAAAAGGCCGGGATAGAAAAGCTGGGAATGGTTACTGAACCTGTAAACTGATTTTGATGGAAGAGGTACAGGTAAAAACCATGTCGGATCAATCAAAGGAGCTCAGGTGGGGCCGGTTTATTTTTTTATCCCTGTTGCTTCATTTATGCGCTTTATCCCTCCTCCTGTTCGTTCCCGATGCTGTATCCACCCGAAAAATAAGCGGCCCCACGGTTTATGAAGTGAACCTGGTCAGCTTACCCGCCGCCAAGCCGAAAGCACCGGCAAAATCGGTTCAATCTAAAGCGGCCGCCAAAAAGAAAACCCATTCAAGAAAGGCAACGGTAACCCAAAGAATCAGCCCACCACCCAAAAAAGAAAAACCCGTCGTCATTGGAAAAAGGACGGTTAAAAAAAAGAAAAGCACTCCCAGGAAGCCACCGAAAGCCAAAAAGCCCAAAGCATCCCCGTCGAAACTCATAGACCGGGCTGTGGCCAGGATTAAAAAGAATGTCCGAACCCATAAGGGTGATCAACACCTGAACCGGGCTATTTCCAATATCCGGGACCGTGTCGAAAAATCAGAAAAATCCGGTTCGGGAAGCGGGTCCGTGGAAGGGATTGCCATCCGTATGTACCAGATGGAAGTGGAAGCGCGAATTAAGAGCAATTGGCAGTATCCGGTTGCCCTGACCAGCCCTTCGAAGCGGAAAGACCTTGTGGCCACAGTGGTCGTCAAGGTCAGACAGGACGGGACCATACTGAAATCCTGGTTTATTGACCGTTCGGGAAATGCCATCTTTGACGACTCGACCATAAAGGCGGTGGCCCGGTCGGATCCGCTTCCGCCCTTTCCGGAAGGGTATCATAAGCGCCAGGATGAGATGGAAATCAGGTTTAACCTCAGTGAACTGGAAGAACATTGATGGCGCCGTAAAAGGTCCCATCTACTGCGTTGCAGTGATTTTTCAGAATCTCAACATACTGCATGTATGCCCGACGATCCTGAAAAACCACTACGCCTTGTATATGGAACCTTTTACAACGCCATCTACAGATGGATTTTTGACTTTTTACGAGCGCATCAAACTTAAACGTGGCAAATATTATTGCTGTTGGAGGCAATCGGATGAGATGGAGACGGGTTCTTTTTGGCTGGGTTTTTGTTTTCGCCCTGCTTTTCTTTTGTTTTGAAGGCGTCACGTTTGCGCGTATCTATATTGATGTTAACTCCCCCTCCGTGCCGAAGTTCAACATCGCCATACCGGATTTCAAAAACCTCGGGGGCGACAACAAACACCCGGCATTGTCCTCCGATCTTTCCGGTGTTGTGGGCAACGATCTCGATTTGAGCGGTTATTTCAATCCCCTGGACAAGGCGGCGTTTCTGGAGGGAAAAGACGGTCCTCTCAAGGGAAAGGATATTAATTTTAAAGACTGGTCCGTTATCGGCGCCGAGCTCCTTTTAAGGGGTGGCTACGTCTGTGTCGGCGATCGCCTGGAAGTTGAAGTCAGACTTTTCGATGTCTTCCGGGGGCGTCAGATTATGGGCAAAAGGGCCCTGGGGAAACTTGACGAGTACCGGCATTTGATGCATCGTCTCTCAAATGAAATTATTTTACGAATGACCCGCCATGAAGGCATCTTTCTGACCCGCCTGGCCTTTGTTGGGACCGCCACGGGAGAAAGGGAAATTTATGCCTGCGATTACGATGGACACAATGTTAGGCCGTTGACCCGGGACAAGAGCATCGCCATTCTGCCCAGATGGTCCCCCGACGGGAAGAAGATTGTCTATAATTCCTACAAAAACGGGGGGCCCATGCTTTACTTGCGGGACCTGGTTACCGGCGCTTTGAGGCGTCTGTCGGGCCGGTCGGGATTGAATATCGGCGCTTGCTGGGCGCCGGACGGCAGAGAAATGGCCCTGACCATGAGCCACGGGGGGAATCCTGATATCTTCACCATCGATCTTGAGGGGAAAATCCTGAAACAGCTTGTAAAGCACTGGGGGATTGATGTGTCGCCAGCTTTTTCCCCCGACGGCAGCCGGATCGCGTTCGTTTCCAACCGATCCGGTTCTCCGCAGATATATCTTCTGGAAATTTCCAGCGGAAGGGTGGCCCGACTAACCTATGAGGGCAAATACAATACGTCCCCCTCCTGGTCTTCTTTGAACCGGATTGCCTTTGTGGGAAAGGTCGATGGGAACTTTGATATCTTTACCATGGAACCGGACGGCAGCCGGATCAAGAGACTCACCTCCGGTGCCGGCAATAACGAAGATCCCTGCTGGTCACCGGACGGTCGGTATATGGCGTTCAGCTCCGACAGAACCGGCCAGTACCACATCTACATCATGAACACCAACGGCCGGACCCAGCGACGCGTGACCTTTCAAAAAGGGAAACAGACCTCACCCTCCTGGGGGCCGGAGTGAGGGTTCCTCGCAGAAGTGATTGACGATCTCAAAAAGATCGGATGGCAACCGATCCAGCGCCTGTTTGCGGATATGGTCCGGAATCCCACCGTAGAAGGCTTCGGCTATCCCGCCTGTGATGCAGGCCTGAGTATCGCTGTCCCCACCCAGAGATACGGCGTTTCGGATGGCATCCTCATAGGAAACAGAATCAAGAAAGGCAATTATCGCCTCGGGTACCGCCCCTTGACACGAGATATCAAATGAATAAGTCGGGCGGATTTCGTTCATCGTGCGATTAAGGTCGTAGTTGAATTCTTCCGCAATGCGTGCTCGAATCTGTTCCTTTCCAAAGCCCATCCTGGCCTGAAAAATGGCTAGAGCAGTGGCTTGCGCCCCCTTGATCCCTTCAGGGTGGTTGTGAGAAACCTCCGCAGTCATTTTTGCGTGCAACAAAACATCTTCTTCTGATGAGAAAGCAAAACCGACCGGACTGACCCGCATGGCAGAACCATTTCCCCAACTGTTGTACGGTTGTGGATCGTCAGCGTGCAACCACTGAATGAATGACCTGCCGTACCCTGCTTCCGGGTAACGTCTGCCGATGTTTTTAAGGGATTCCCGGTAGGGTCGGCCACTCAGAATGGCGTCAGCGATTGCCACGGTCAGAACCGTATCGTCAGTAAAACGACAATGCTCACCAAAGAGCGGGAAGTCCTTATGCTTAATAGGCCGATGTTCGTAGACCGACCCGATTATGTCACCGGCAATAGCACCCATCATCTCTTTTCTTTCCCCTCACCTAGCGAAAATCATTGGTCCCCTAATCTCTGCAAAGTGTTTTGAGTGAAAGCGGTTTGTTTTTCTTTTGAGCGAAAATCCGTGAGGAAGGGGCGTAAATCAGAAAGACCGACAGGACGAAAACGGTTGATCTTTTGGAGCCACCGTGCGGAGTCGAACCGCAGACATCCTCATTACGAGTGAGGTGCTCTACCAACTGAGCTACGGTGGCCCAAAACTGATGGCGCCGTAAAAAGTCCCATCTACTGCGTTGCAGTGACTTTCTACGAGGGCATCAAAACTGAACTTACGCAATATGGTTGTTTTTTTTGATCGTGTCAACTATTTATTTCCAATACCATAATCAAAACCCTAATTTAAACCCCATGAATGCGCAAACGAGGAAAATTATGAAAACTCCCAAGGACTACATCGTATTTCCCCTGGACGTCCCCGACTATGATCAGGCTATGGGCTATGTGGAAACCCTGAAAGATTCGGTGGGCCTTTTTAAGGTTGGCTTGGAACTGTTTATATCGCAGGGTCCGAAGATTATTGATGCCATTCGGGATGTGAGCAGCGCCGGTATATTTCTGGATCTTAAACTGCACGACATCCCCGCCACCGTACAGAGAGCTTTCAGGGCTGCCAGTGTCCATAAGCCCACTTTTGTAACGGTTCACTGCGACGAGGGGGGAGAAATGCTTAAAAGTGTTGCGGAAAACAATCCGGGAAATACAAAGATCCTGGCCATCACCGTGCTCACCAGCCTCAACCGGGATAAACTGAAGGCCCTGGGGTACAGAGACGAATATGCAAACGATATTTCAGCCCTGGTCCTTCAAAAGGCACGGCTGGCCAAAGATGCGGGGTGTCACGGGGTGGTCTGTTCCGGCTTGGAAGTCGGCATGGTGAAGAAGACGTTAGGCCCTGATCTGATCGCCGTAACCCCCGGTATCCGCCCGGCCTGGACCCTTGTGGACCAAGATGATCAGCAACGCATTGTCACCCCGGCAGACGCGGTCAGAAACGGATCCGACTATGTGGTCATCGGTCGCCCCATCCGGGACGCGAAAGATCCTCGAGATGCGGCCAGGCGTGTGACGGAGGAGATCTCATCAGCTTTTTAGGCCCTTAGGGCCGATTAACTTACAACATGTTGAGCCAGTTTCAAAACGCCCCCTTTTGCCCGATCTCTGCGTCAAACGCACCCGTTCTTAATAAAATGGGTTAAGCCTCGAAATATCCAATATATTCCTGCGGTTATTTTTTTTGCCTTCCTTGACCTCGAACAAAATGGATGAGGAGACAAGAAATGGGATATTTGAACCCTTTTTCACCACAAACTTTCAGGGCCGCGGGATGGGGATGGCCGCTGTGTCCGGCATTGTCAAGAATCATGACGGCGGGATCTATGTGGATTCTGAATTGGGCAAAGGCACGGTGGTTCAAATTTACCTCCCCGCCCTTGAGGATTTTTCACGTGGTTGACATGAGGATATGAATCTGCTGGCCCGTCATGTTTAATCCATGTTTAAAAATGTCGAGGGTTCAGACCTCGAATCTCCATCAAAGGGCCCTGGACCATTCCGGCCGAAGATCGATGTTTCCCGCCAGGGCGCTGTCGATCTGCGCCAGAGCGGTCTCTTTTCCCCTGGGCAACCGGGCCTTGATGGGGAGATAGTTGGAGGCGTGATTTGAGAAAAACATGCCCCTTGAAAGATGGGTGTGAGCAATCATCTCGCGGAGTTCAATCAGGGTTTCCCGTTCGTTGAGCAGCTGAAATTCGCCCCTTTTGTATTCATCATAAAGCGGGGTCCCCGGGAGCAGCATAACGGTGAGGGCCCCCACATAATTGGGATCCATGGCGCTCAACACCGCCCCGGTGGCCTTGGCATGTTGAAGGGAAAGGGCCGGGTCATTTCCGGCGATACCCAGGAGTACCGTAACGGAGAGCTTGATGCCCGCCTCCCGGACTTTTCGCCCCATATTGATGAGATGCTGGCCTGTTGATCCCTTGCGAATCTTTTTGAGCAAGGCGTCATCACCTGTTTCAACGCCCAGATAGAGGATACCCAGCCCGTTTTCCCGAAGGGCCTTCAACTCATCCGGGCTTTTCATTTTGATGCCCTTGGCGTTTGCGTATGCCCCCACCCGTTTTACCCAGGGGAGGTGTTCGTGGATACGGTCCAGTATCCACATGAGCCGTTTCTGGGGGATAATCAGCGCGTCCCCGTCCATGAGAAAAACCCGATCCTGCCGTTTCATAACCTGTGACGCAAATAAAATATCCGACAGGATGATCTTATCGCTTTTGATGCTAAACCGCTTGTCGCTATAGGTCCCGCAAAAGGTACACTTATTGTGAGAACATCCCAGGGTGACTTGAAGCAGGATGCTGTAGGCCTCACTGGGGGGTCTGATGCAATTGCCTTCGTAATGCATTCCGTCTTCCATTTTTTTCTCCTATGTTGGGCAGGTACGCACGTTGGAGGGTAGACCACGCAGGTCTTCCCCTACCGGCGGCGCCAGTAGACCTTCAGGGCCTTCAGGGGGTTTTTGGCGGAGTCCATGACCGCCGTGGGCTCAAAACCGCTGTGGAGCATGCAGTGGGTGCATCGGGGATCCCGGCCCACGCCGTATTTTGACCAGTCGGTGTTTTCCATCAATCCCTGATAGGTGGCTTCATAACCGTCGTTAATGAGATAACAGGGTTTTTGCCAGCCAAAAATATTCCGCGTGGGATTCCCCCAGGGGGTGCAAGCGTAATTCTGATTCCCTTCCAGAAAATCCAGATAGAGACTGCTGTGATTAAAGCGCCAGGGCTTATTTTTTTCCATTTTAAAAATGGACTGAAACAGGCTTACGGCTTCATCTCTGCTGAAAAAATGTTCCTGGTCCGGCGCGTTTTCATATTTAAAAGCGGAAGCGATGGTCATGGCTTCCACCCGAAGGGACGTCAGCAGATCAAACAATTGTCCCGCGCTCTCAGCCGTTTCTCCCTTAAACAGGGTCGTGTTGGTGGTGACCCGAAACCCCCGGGAGACCAGAAGTTCAATGGCCTTTATGGCATTTTCGAATACCCCTTTTCGGCCCACCCTTGCGTCATGGCGATCATTGAGCGCGTCCAGGTGAATATTGAAGGAGAGGTAGGGACTGGGCGTAAATTCATGGATCCGGTTTTGCACCAGAAGGGCATTGGTGCATAAATACACAAATTTTTTCCGGGACACTAAACCTTCTGTAATTTCAGCAATCTGTGGGTGAAGGAGCGGTTCCCCGCCCGCGAGGCTCACCACGGGGGCGCCGCATTCTTCCGCTGCGCCCATGCATTCCTCCGGGCTCATCCGTTTTTTAAGAATTTCATCCGGGTACGCAATCTTTCCGCAGCCCACGCAACGCAGATTGCAGCGAAAAAGAGGCTCCAGCATCAGCGCCAGGGCAAATCGCCCATTGCCATTTGAACCGAACCGTTTTTTGCCGACATAGGCGCCGATACGCACCTTTTGAATCAATGGTAGTCCCAATGCAACTCCATCTTAACCCGTTCTTAATAAAACGGGTTAATCCTCGAGATATTCAATATATCCCTGCGGTTGAAATTATCGTCTTCCTTGATCTTGAACAAAATTGAGCATGTTTCAAAGGTTTCACTTTAAATTTTATTTTAGTGTTTCCATTTCACACAGTTGTTTCATCAGGTCCAGGGCCTGTTTCCATGGCTCTTCCCACTCGTTGGCAGGGGGCATGCAGATCAGAATTCGCTGCAACTGGTCGCAGGCGGGTCCCGGATCTTCGTCTTCCAGATAAGCCTTTGCGAGTCCCAGGCGGTTTTCAACAAAATCGGGATACTGCGAAACGGCGCGCTGGTAATGAACAATAGCCTTTTCCAGATCCCCGATGCTCACCGGGGGGCCGGGCGCCCGCAGATAGAGCCCCCCCAGCATCCGGTCCGGTCCCCCGTGATCCAGTGCCGGTTTCAAGCGGGCGGCCTGTAATGCCGCTCCCGGGTCCTGTTCGCTCTGCTGTTCCCACACAAGCGCCTGGTTTCGGGTACAGACCACAAAGAAGATTTTTCCGTGGCGCCGGTTATGCCATCCACAACTGTCTCATGCCGCGACATCCCTTCGATCGGGGCGCAGGCCGTCAGGAACAGGAGGATAATCCACAGACTATGGCATAAAACAGGCATCATTTTTTTCGCCCCGCCGGAATTGCCGCAGATCCGGATCGGCCGGTCCGAACCCGTTAGTCTGCAGAAGGGTCAGGAGTTTTGCGGCATCTGCATCCTCTTCCATGCCCTGAAGCACACCGGCCAGTTTTTGGGTTGAGTCGTTGGTGGCCCCAAACCAGACCACCGGGCTGGTGGGTAGTTCCCGGGAAATATGCATGACCTTGATCTTCTTGCCGACCGGCATGGTTTTAACGGTCTCATACTGAACCCGGTCCAGCACAACCCCCGCGATTTTTCCTTTAACCAGCGAGCGCAGGGACCGCAGGGGCCGGAAGGTCCCCTCAAGGGTAAAGGGCAACCGGTTCAGCGGAAATCCAAACAGCAGACAGGTGGCCGCCTTTTTTTCAAACAGCATGTTTCCGCGAATTTTTCCGCTTAGCGATTGCCATTCTGTCCCCCCATCCACACGGCCCATCAAACGCCAGACATCCTGGGTAAACCCGCCGGGCCGGGTGGCAGCCATGGGTGTCATTTGAAAATCCGTTGCGTGTTGGGCATATACCCCCAACTGAACAATGCCCCATGCCGGGGGCGATGATTCCAGGAATGCCAACGCGGGCGCCAACTTATTGAAATAACGTACCTTAATGGTTTTATCAGATTCCATTTTCTGATGAATATAATGGGCAAAGGCCTCCATCACCGGACGTGCTTCCGCTTCCGTCCCCGGTTGGCCCGGCTGGATCACCGCGAAATCCGGACTGCCTGCTTCGGCATGTCCGATCACCCAACAGAACAACATGGCAAAAAAGAGAACCGCTGTGCCGTGTTTTTTTATGGTATTCTCGGTGGTCAGTTTCTTTCGCTCTTGGTAAAATGACCCATCAGCTTCAGGATGGGCGGCAACGCAAACAGAGACGCCAGCATGCCCATTAAAGATCCCAGCACCATGATGGCCCCCAGACTTGCCAGTCCTCGGTGCTGGGCAAACAGCAAGCCGCCGAAACCGATCATGGTGGTGGTAAAGCTCAACGCCACAGCGGTGGGGGTTCCCGTATAAAAGAGCCCGCCAACTCCCGACTGCGTGGGGCGGTCAGCGAGCAGGGGCTCAATTTCCCGCCAGCGGGCCAGGAAATGCACCCCCCCGTCCACCCCGATGGCAATCAGGATGGGAATCGCAAAGAAGTTGGCCAGATTGAAATGAAGCCCCAGCCAGCCCATCAGTTCCAGGAGCCATAGCATACTTATGCCCAAAGGTAAAATGGTAAGCATCACATATCGCATCGAACGGGCATAAATCCAGAGTATCAGGGATACCAGCAAAATGGTCAGGGCCGCCGCCTGGAGAAACGTGCGGTGCATCAACCGGGCCGATTCATATACCCCCACCGGCACCCCGCTGATATGGGGGGCCACCTTTCGCAGGCTTGCCACAAAATCCCCCAGCGCATCAAAATCCCATATATCTCCTTTGGGGCTGATTTTAATCTGATATCGCCCATCCTTCCCCACATACAAATCCCGCAAGCCTGCGGGAAGGTTTTCGGGCGTAACCGATTTTGCGCCGAGCCATCGTTTTAATTGCTCAAGGGATGTGATGATATCCCGCCCCATGGTCGCTTCCAGTCCCTCAAGACGGCTGACCCGCTCCGGATACCGCTCCAATTGTTCAAGGGCGGAATCCACCGCATTCATGTTTTTTCCCACCAGCGCGAGGGCCTGCCCGGCGCCCGCAACAAACAATTTTTCTTCCAGGTTTTCAAGGGATTCGGATAAACGAAGAAGCGCCGCCTTAAGCGTTTCAGCGTGGAGAGGGCGTTCCGGCGGCAGCTGATCCGGGATATTTTCAAGGGCCAGGGCCGCCTCCCGGTATTGGGCTGATTTTTCTTCCTGCCTGCTGGGAATGAAATCGAGGACGCTTTCCACCCGGCCCACAGAGGGGATGGCCATGAACTTCTTCGTCAAGTTTTTGACCTGTTCCAGGGTCCCGACCGAAATAATGGCATACCAGGTGGATTCATCCGCAGTTTCAATCAGAATCCTTTCATATTCAACGGATTCCAGTCCCCGGGCCTGAAGTTCCAGCAGGTTGTAATTGAAACGCACCTTGAAAAGCCCAGGCAATGCCAGCAGGGTTATGGCCAGCAGAATAGCCAGCACCCGTTTCGGGCGTTTAAAAACCCGCTCCAGTAGCGGCATGGCCATGATTCTGGGCATTGAGGAAGGGAAAAGGTTCTTTTTACCGGCCAGGAGCAGCATGGCGGGCAGTACCAGCATCATGGATACCAGGCAGAACAGCACGCCGGTACCACCGATGAGTCCCAGTTGCGCCAGGCCGATGAAATCAGACCCCAGCACCGAATAGAAAGCGCAGACCGATGTAATGGCGCCCAGAATCACGCCGGGACCGGTTCGAAACAAAGACGCCCGAACGGCATCCTCCACCCCAAGTCCTTTGCCGTGCGCTTCCACATAGCGCATGACCACGTGAATTCCAAAATCCACACCGATACCCACCAGCACCAGGGCAAAAACCACTGACAGCAGATTCAACTCTCCCACCGTAACCGTGGCAAATCCGAAACTCCACGCCATGGCCATGAACAGCGAAAGCAGCACCAGAAAGGGCCTTAGCCATCCATGGAGGACGATCATGAACAGAATACCGATCAAGAACACCGCAATAACAGCGGCCTGCGTCATGTCCCGGTCCGTGGTCTCCATTTCGTCTGCCTGGAGTGCAGGCCTTCCGGTGAGCCCCACCGCCAGGTCCGGAAAATCCGCACAGGTGGTTTCAAGGGCCTCACGCACCGCCGCAAGCGGTTTGCCGATCACATCCAGGGCGCCGAAATCCTTGGACGGCAGGATTCGCATGACCAGCAGTCGGCCGGAAGCGGTAAAAAAGTACTCACTGCGGCCCTGGCTGAGATCAAACAGAGAACCATCCGGCTTTTTACCCGACAACGTTTCATCCACATTCCCCAGAAAACCCTCAAGGAACCCCAGCGCCTGCCCCAGCAACGCCGGATCCATATCCGCCGAACCCTGTCCCTTGTCTTCCGTCCTCCGCCCTCCGTCCTCCGTCTTCTGCCCTCCGTCCTCCGCCCTCCGTCCCCCGAGCAGTTCCGTAATTATGCTGAAAAACCCGGCCAGAGACCCGTCCCGAACCCACCGATCCACGAATGGCGCCAGAAAGGAAACCATGCGCGTGAGCTTCCGGGCTTCTTCAGGCGAGGCGAAAAGCAGGGCGCCGTCCCCCAGATCCCGGGGTGAAATACGGTAATAGACGGCTTGAATGAGGTCGGGTTGTTTCTGCAGACGGGCATTGAGCCTCTCGGCGAATTCAGTGGCCCGCTTTTTTCCTTCCTCGGTCCCACCGGTCTGAATGACCGCGAAGAGATATTCCTGGTCTCCAAAATTTTCCAGGTGTTCCAGATATCTTTTTTGAAAGGGAGCCGACGGTGAGACCAGACTGTCCTGATTGCTGTTCAGGTGCAGAAAAAAGGCGGAAACCAGGGCCGAGATCAACGCCAGTCCCAGCCCTGAAACAATGATCAAGACGGGATGGTGGCGGACCAGACGCCAGAGTAAGTTCAGGGCAGGCGCCCTTTTTTGGGGGGGTTGTTTCATGCGGTCCTAGCAAAACTGATGGCGTCGTAAAAAGTCCCATCTACTGCGTTGCAGTGATTTTCCAGAATCTCAACATACTACATGTATGCCTACGATCCTGAAAAACCACTACGCCTTGTATATGGAACCTTTTACAACGCCATCTACAGATGGATTTGTGACTTTTTACGAGTGCA
>JAFCZI010000474.1:0-1594 GCA_019314425.1 Deltaproteobacteria bacterium
GAGCTTTGCGGGCCCGTTCTACCCCCGGGCGCCTCCGGGTTGATTGCTGGGACGGTAAAAACTGGCATCAACTGATAAGCGTGGCAAAAGAATGAACTAAAACAGCTCTTTTCTAAAAAGAACTGTCTGCTCCTCTGAGCCTTGCATATCCCCCTCAGGGTCGCTATCATCTGCCCCGCAATACAGTTAAGCAGAATAGTTGAAACGGAGATTTTCATGAGGGTACTGGTCACAGGCGCAAGCGGATTTGTTGGCAAAGCCACGGTCGCCAAACTGATAGAACGCGGAGCCACACTGCGTTGTCTGTTGCGCCGGGAATCGGACCGCTCGAGCCTCGAAAAACTCGATTGCGAAATCGTCGAGGGCGACCTGCAGGACTCCGCATCGCTGACTTCGGCCCTGCAGGACTGCTCAACTGTTCTGCATCTGGCTGCAGAAACCAACCCCGCAAAACCCAGCCTGGTTAAAGATGTTAATCTTAAGGCCAGCGAAGAATTGGCCCGCTTATCCAAGGAGGCCGGGGTTGAACGTTTTGTTTATCTATCGGCACTGAATCAAGCCCGCCAGGGAGCAACAGCCAGTCGACCCTGGGCTGTGGTCACCGGCAGCAAACAGAAGGCTGAAGCCCTGATCTCCGCTCATCTTCCGGCGATCATTCTGCGCAGCGCGCCCTGCTATGGCCCCGGCGATAACTTCACGCTTCCGCTACTCAAGTCTATCCGTCGCATCCAACCCCTGCTCCTGATCCCCGGACAGGGAACTTTTCAGATGCAACCGATCTGGATTGATGATCTGGCCGATTGTCTGGCTCTGGCAACTCTCGAGGGAAAAACAGAGAACGAATGCCGGGACCTTGCCGGCCCCCAGGTTCTATCAGGCTTGGAATTTCTGGGCAAACTGGCATCGGCCAGCAGTTACTTCAAAATAAACATTCACGTTCCGGAAACTCTGCTTAAATTTGGCGGCCTGCCCCTGCTGCGGGCCCTTGGCCGCCGGGAGTGGCTGAGCCTGGCAGAAAAGCTCATCGCCCATACAGCAACCGAACGTAACTTCGCTCCGGCCCTGCTGGGACGAGATCTGATTTCAATCGAAAATGGTCTGAATCAACACAATAAAAAAGAAGCCAAAGCCTGATATCATGCGCCTTTGGTAGCCAATCCGGCACTTTTTGCCGCTGGCACCCGCTGCATCGAGGCGTGTTTGATCTGTTTTTTCGAAAGCCCCAAAGCCGCCAGAAAAGCCTCGACCCGGGCAGTTGGAACATGCAGCTCAAGAGCAGCTTTCCCGCCAAAATTCATCGACTCCCTAGCTCTGGCTTTGAGGGGAACTGCAGCAATGACAGAACTCTTCTTTACAGGATTTTTATCCCGATTTGAAGAATCGACTTTGGCGTCATCGCTTTTGGCAGTCGCTTGACTTCCGCCGGGCTTGCCATCCAGGATGGTCTCGGACCCGGCTTGTGCACCTTCCCGCTCAAGAGGAGCAGCGGCGCCTCGTCCGCCTCCGGCCATGGTCCTGAGCCCAGGCTTTTTTGCGTAAGCAGCTGATGGTGGAAGCGACCCCCCACCCATTGAGCGGGCCAAGGCCAGCAGAT
>JAFCZI010000474.1:1600-2053 GCA_019314425.1 Deltaproteobacteria bacterium
TCTGCAGCTTTTTGTTTTCACCGGAAACAACTGGCTTAGAACTTGCTGTCGGGGCCGGAGCAGGATGAAGAGCGTTGCTGGTTTCAACCTGGAGCCGGGCCAGCAACAGTATTGCGTCTTCCGGCTTAACACTAACGCGAATCACCTGACCGTAATCGGCGACTCGCCGGTCCTTTTTCTTTGCGCCAAGCCTGCGCGCGGCCGTAAAACCGGGAGCAGCATCGGCTGCGGAGACCGCTGAATCATCAGCCATGGCCGACACCGAATTTTGCCGACCTGAACCTAGGGCCTTTTTCTCAAATTGCGGAACATCAGTCGATTTTCGACTTTTTACTTCTTCGGGTTTTATTGGCAAAATCTCAGTCTTTTTGTTGCTTTTGGCATTTTTATTTTTCTCGGCATCGTCCTTGAGGCCGATCAGCTTTCCAGGACTTCCAGCTTTTTTCATAGAGT
>JAFCZI010000038.1 GCA_019314425.1 Deltaproteobacteria bacterium
CTTACAGAAATGCAACTTTTTCAAGAAAAATACCCCACAACCCGGCATTACCCGTTTAATCTGAGAGTGCTTCAGAAAACCAGGCGTCTGGGTTTCATCTCACCGGTGACCTTTCTGGTGGGGGAAAACGGCGCCGGAAAATCCACATTGCTTAAAGCATTGTGCCGGAAGTGCGGCATCCATATCTGGCAAAAGGAACCGGGAGACCGCATGGAACCAAACCCTTATGAAGAGTTGCTCTACCAGCATATGGATGTTCAATGGACAGACGGCCGTGTGTACGGATCTTTCTTTGGCTCGGAAAATTTTCGAAATTTTGCCGAATACGTGGATGAATGGGGCGTATCAGACCCGGAAAGCCTGAAATATTTCGGTGGCAAATCCTTGATCACCCAATCCCATGGTCAATCCATGATGACATTCTTCAGGGCCCGGTATCAAATTAAGGGCCTGTACTTTTTAGATGAACCGGAGACAGCTCTTTCGCCCAAGAGCCAATTGGAACTGGTTCGTATTTTGAAAGAAATGGGAGACGCCGGCCACGCCCAATTTATTGTGGCCACCCACTCCCCCATTCTTCTGGCCTGCCCCCGTGCCACCATTTACAGCTTCGATCATTGTCCCGTAAAACCCATCGATTATGAGGAAACGCAGTACTACAGAATCTTTAAAGACTTTCTGGAGAACCGGGAGCAATATCTATAGGGTTTCGGGATCAGAGGAAAAATCAAGCCATCATGCCAAGATGGATTTGAGCTCTTCCTGAAGATATTGCAGCTGATCGAGCTGCTCCTCTCCAAGCTCTTTGTCAGGCGCTTCGGATTTCACCTTTTTTCGCAAGGTCTTGAGTTCATTTTCCAGATCGATGATGCTGTTCAGCAACGTGGTTTTCATATCAGGCCCCTCTTTTTCGGGCACCGGCTCATCCACGGAAAGCGCTTTTGATTTGAGAACCAACCGTTCTTTCCATTTTGGGATGTGGGAAATCAGGTTGAGTTTTTCCTGAATCACCTGGGCCAGTGCTTCGCTCGCCGTGGCTTCACCATGCACCACGAAAACCTTCGGGTTGGATTCAAAATGGGAAATCCATTCAATGAGATCCGCCTGATCCGCGTGGGCTGAAAATCCCCCGATGGAAAAAACCTTGGCCCTGACAGCCACATTTTCCCTGAATATCTTGACCTGTTTTTCACCCTCCACAATTTTTCTTCCGGTGGTCCCTTTGGCCTGAAATCCCACAATCACGATACTGGCCCCTGTGCGCCATAGATTGTGTTTCAGGTGGTGCTTGATCCGTCCCGCCGTACACATGCCGCTGGCGGCAATGATAATGGCCGAACCGGGCTTTTCATTGATGGCCATGGATTCCCGGGTAGTGGGGGTAAACTTCAGGTTAGGCATATCAAAAGGGTCGTAACCTGCGTCAACAACGGCGCTCGTCTCTTGGTCATAACATTTCTTGTTTTTTCTGAATATTTTCGTCGCTTTGATGGCGAGCGGACTATCGAGGTAAATGGGGATGTCCGGGACAAGCCCCTGTCGATGGAACTCTCCCAGGATATAAAGGATCTCCTGGGTTCTCTCCACGGCAAAAGCGGGGATAATAATTTTTTCGTTATGGGAAACGCTGTATTTAATGGCCTCCACCAGCTCCAATTTGCTATCTTCAAAGCTCCGGTGGAAACGATTCCCGTAGGTCGATTCCACAAAGAGATAGTCGGCATCAAAAATTTCATGGGGCGCCTTCACAATCAACTGGTCTTTCTTGCCCAGATCCCCGGAAAAAACCACCTTAATGGTTTCGCCGTCTGCCTCAATCCACAATTCCAGGATGGAAGACCCCAGAATATGCCCCGCATTTCGAAGCCGGGCCTTCATCCCCGATTCAAGGGTTAAAATTTGATCTCTTTCCATGGGATGAAAGCGTTTGAGGCTGGCTTCCGCGTTTTCGGTGGTGTACAGCGGGGTTACCCCCCCCTTGGCCTGACGGGAATTTTTGCGGGTCTGCCATTCGGCATCCATCTCCTGAATATGGGCCGCGTCCAGCAGCATGATTTCGCACAATTCTGCGGTTGGCGGAGATGTGATGATTTTCCCCTGAAATCCGTCCTTTACCAGTTTGGGAATTCGCCCGCAATGATCGATGTGACAGTGGGTGAGAAACAGGATTTCGATTTCTTTCGGATCAAACCCCCACGGCTCCCAGTTGCGGCTTTCCATCTGTCGCCCACCTTGAAAAAGCCCGCAGTCCACCAGGATTTTCCCCATACCGGGCGATTCTACCAGGTAGCAGGAACCGGTAACGCTTCCCGCCGCACCCAGACATGTAATTCTGATCATAAAGGATCTCCTTTCGTGGTACATCAATCATAGTGTCCATCGGGATGCCGGTAGCTTTTTCCAGCATAATTGGTCATCAGCAGAAAATCGCCATCTCGTCCCGTGAGGTATTCCGGCAAAAGGGGCACCTTGCCGCCCCCGCCTAAAAGGTCGATGGCAAAATGGGGAACACAAAGGCCGGAAGTGTGTCCCTGCAATCCCCTCATGATATCCAAGCCCCGGTTCAGCGAAGTCCTGAAATGGCTGGTTCCCCGTGCCGGATCCGCATGAAACAAGTAATAGGGTTTAACCCTTATTGTCAAGAGTTTCCGCGTGAGGGTCATGAGGGTCGTCAGATCGTCGTTTACCCCTTTCAGGAGGACCGTTTGGCATCCCAGGGGAATTCCCGCATCGGCCAGCCGGTTGCAGGCAATGGAAGCTTCCGGTGTAATTTCAACGGGATGGTTGAAGTGGGTATTGATATAGAGGGGATGGAATTTTTGAAGCAGCATGGCCAGTTCCGGTGTGACCCGCTGCGGCAACGCACAGGGGACCCGGGTACCGATCCGTATGATTTCCACGTGTGAAATGGCGCGAATGGCGCTCAGGATTTCCCCTAACCGCGCATCTTCCAGAAGCAGCGGGTCCCCGCCGGAAAGGAGCACATCCCGCACTTCCTCGTGCGCCCGGATATAGCCAATCCCCTGTTCAATGGACGCGTCCGTCGCCATTGAGCTACGGCCCACCTTTCGCTTTCGGTTGCAGAACCTACAGTACATGGCGCATTCCGAAGAGACCAGGAACAGGACCCGATCCGGATACCGGTGGGTCAGACCGGGAACGGGCGAATGGCCTTCCTCGTTCAAAGGATCCGCCACGGCCCCGGCATCATCCAGCTCTCGAACATCCGGCATACATTGCCGGTACAGGGGATCGCCTTCCGCTTCAATGAGCCCCAGGTAATAGGGATTGATGCGCATGGGATATCGGGATATCACGCGCTCCAGCTTTTCCCGATGGGCCGAGAGGGGGCGGGGCAGCGAATCCAGGGTCTCGATACTTTCCGAAAGCAGACGCTTCCAGATGGGTACATCGTTTGCCATTACTTTTTTACTCATGGCCCAAGGTTCCTATTTTGAGACCATCTGAATCATTTTTTTATAAATGGTGATGATTCATGCTCACTGAAAATATTTGACAAGTTCGGATAATTCCTTTAATTTCCACGTTTGGGCTGGGCTGGTATCATCCACTGCCACGGCCCCTTGAGGCCGATACCATATGCTAAAAACCGCTGATTTGCAATCATCCGTTCATACTTGCGCCATAAGGCAATTCTCACCACAGAAACACAGGGAGTACAGCGGTTTTTTCTCCGTGTCCTCTGTGGTGATGAATATGAAAGAAGTATTAAACAATTGAAATGGAGTCGGATGTTTGCTCCGGAAAGGATATGTCGTGAAAGTACTGGTCGTAGGCAGTGGGGGGAGAGAGCATGCCCTGGCATGGAAATTGGCCCAATCAAACAATGTGAAAAAAGTATTTGTGGCGCCGGGAAATGCGGGAACGGCCCGCGAATCCGGAGTAGAAAACATCCCGATCGATTCGAACAATCTCAAAGGGCTTCAGGATTTTGCCGAGAAAAACCATATTGAATTGACCATCGTGGGGCCGGAAGCACCCCTGGTTGAAGGGATTGTAGACCGGTTTGATCAAGTGGGGCTTAAATGCTTTGGTCCCAGCGGTGGTGCAGCCCAGCTGGAAGGGTCAAAGGTTTTCTGCAAAGATTTTCTCGCCCGCCACCACATTCCCACAGCCTCGTATAAAACATTTACGGATCTGGCCTCAGCAAAGGCCTATATCCATGAAAAGGGTGCCCCCCTTGTGGTCAAAGCAGACGGTCTGGCTGCGGGAAAAGGGGTCATTATCGCTCAATCCGAAGCAGAAGCCATTGATACGGCTGCAGGCATGCTTTCGGGAGAATCCTTTGGTGAAGCGGGGAAACGCATCATCGTGGAAGAATGTTTGAAAGGGGAAGAGGCCAGTTTTATTGTAATGGTGGATGGAGAGCACATCCTTCCATTGGCCACCAGCCAGGACCACAAAGCCCGCGATGACGGGGATCTCGGTCCCAACACGGGCGGCATGGGCGCCTATTCACCGGCGCCGGTGGTCACACCGGCACTTCATGACCGCATCATGACGGAGGTCATTGAACCCACGGTGAAAGGCACGGCGATGGAAGGAAATCCCTATCGGGGATTCCTGTATGCGGGGGTGATGATATCCAGCGACGGCACACCCAATGTGCTGGAATACAATTGTCGGTTCGGCGATCCCGAAACCCAGCCCATCATTATGCGGCTTCAGTCGGATCTGGCGGAAATGTGCCTGGCGGCCATTGACCAGCGCCTGGATCAAATTCAAGTGCAGTGGGATAACCGGGCCGCACTGGGGGTCGTGATGGCAGCCGGCGGATATCCCATTCGCTATCAAAAGGGCGATGTCATTACGGGGCTTTCCGATAAAGCGGCGGCGGGGGCCAAGATCTTTCACGCGGGCACGGCCTTAAAAGAGGGTCAGGTGGTGACCAGCGGCGGCCGGGTACTCTGTGCCACGGCCCTGGGAAATACCGTCAGCGAAGCCCAGTCAAAGGCCTATGAACTGGCGAAAACGATTCACTGGAAAGGGGTGTATTACCGAACGGATATCGGTTACCGGGCGGTTGAGAGGGAAGGATAGGGGGTAATCGGTCCTAGGGTGCAGTTGTCAGGGGGCAGAAAAATCAGCTTCGATTAGCATCCTGCCCCCTGACAACTGTCCCCTGCCCCCTTGCGAACGGTTACCGATAGGGGTCTATCCACACTTAGTAAACCCGCAGAAATGACAGGTCATGCAGCCTTCCTCAAAACTGATGGTCTGGCCGCATTCGGGACAGGTTTCTCCCAGGAGACTTTTTTCGTGTTTCCCCTGGGTCATCGGCTGACCCTGCATATACCGTTTCTCCAGCACTCGGCTGATGGCATCGGGGATGGACAGAACCAGGCCGTCCTTCTGGAAAACGGGGTGCTCACCGCCAATGCCTTTCAGTTGTTCCACAATTTTCTCAACCCGAACCCCGGCCCGAAGCGCCAGGGAAACCAGCCTGCCGATGGCCTCGGTTTTGGCGGTGGTGGACCGTCCGGATTTTCCGATGGTAGCAAACACTTCAAAGGGCCGGTCTTCAAACTCGGTCACGGTCACATACAAGGCGCCCATGCCCGTGGTCATTTTAGTGGTAAACCCAAAGAGGGTCTCCGGCCGTTCTTCCACGGCGGTCATGAACCGACCATGGGGCTGCTTATCCTTGTCTGTAAACGAAAGCACCTGATTTTCCTTGCTACCATCCCGGTATATGGTAACACCCTTGCATGACAGGGAATAGGCCAGATCGTAAACCTTTTTAACATCGTCAACGGTTGCGTCCCGCGGCAGGTTCACGGTTTTAGAAACCGCATTGTCCGTATATTTCTGAAATGCCGCCTGCATACGCAGGTGCCACTCGGGCACAACGTCGTGGGCGGTTACGAAAACGGCACGATCTTCCTCGGGAATCTCCCCAATACCGCCAATGGTCCCCCTTTTCGAAACGATATCCATTAATTCCGAGCTGTAATAGCCTGTTTCTTTTGCCCTTTTTTCAAAGTATGGATTGGTTTCCACCAATCGATCATTATCCATGACATTTCTGGCAAAACTGAGGGCAAACAACGGTTCGATACCGCTGGAACACCCGGCGATGATGCTCAATGTCCCGGTAGGTGCAATGGTGGTGGTGGTTGCATTTCTGTAAGAACATTCTTTTCGCCCTTTAAAAATGCTTTTGTCAAAATTCCCGAAAACGCCCCGTTCCTCCGCCAGATGTTGGGATGCCCGGTGAGATTCTTTTTGAATGAACCCCATGATCGCCTCGGCCGTTTCAAGGGCGTCTTCAGAATCATAGGGGATTCTCAACTGGTAGAGCAAATCGGCAAACCCCATGACACCCAATCCGATCTTGCGGTTTCCCCTCACCATTTCCCCGATTTCCGGCAGGGGATACTGGCTCATGTCGATGGTATTGTCCAGAAAATGGACGCTCTCCCAGACCACTTCCTTGAGATCGCTGTAATCAACGGCCGGTCCCTCATCGGTTTCAATGACGAACCTGGCCAGATTGATGGAGCCCAGGTTGCACGCCTCCATGGGCAGAAGGGGCTGTTCCCCGCAGGGATTCGTGCTCTCGATCTCCCCCAGGCCGGGGGTGGGATTATCCCGGTTGACTTTATCTAAAAAGACGATGCCCGGATCTCCGTTTTTCCATGCCCGTTCGATGAGGGCATTATAAACCTCTCCCGCGTTCAGGTGGCCTGTGGTTCGGCTGTCGCGGGGATCAATAAGATCATAGTTCGAGTCTGTCCAGATGTTTTCCATGAAGGCGTCGGTAACACCCACTGAAATATTGAAATTATTCAGGTCGTCGTTCTTTTCCTTACACTGAATGAATTCCATAATATCCGGGTGATCAACCCTTAAAATGGCCATATTGGCACCCCTTCGCGTGCCGCCCTGCTTGACCTGTTCGGTGGCCGTATTAAAAATCTTCATGAAAGACACGGGACCCGAGGCAACGCCGCCGGTGGTGCCCACACGGCTTTTCTTGGGCCTCAGGCGAGAAAAGGAAAATCCGGTGCCCCCACCGGATTTGTGGATCAGAGCGGCGTTTTTGAGGGAATCAAAAATGCCGTCCATACTATCTTCAATGGGAAGTACGAAGCAGGCCGCCAGTTGTCCCAGTTCACGATCCGCGTTCATCAGGGTGGGAGAATTGGGGAGGAATTTGAACTCCGTCATCATCTGATAAAAAACCGCTTCAACCTCCTTGACACGCTCTTCACCCCCGTATCGCTTCTCTGCCTTGGCAATATACGCCGCCACGCGGGAAAACATCTGTTCCGGGCTTTCAATAACCCGCCCTTCTTTATCGCGCTTCAGGTATCGTCGTTCCAAAACGCGAACCGCGTTGTCGGAAAGATCCAGGCTTCGCTTGATAAAAAACGACTTATCCAATCGAATCGGCGTTGTTTTGGAAAGCCCGAAATCACACAGTTTTTCATCAATCATATGTTCGATCATCGGCATGGTGATGGTCTGAGGTTCCAGGCTGGCGATCTCCCTTCTGAGAAACCGGCTGACGTCCATGGCCTGATCCGGATCAATGGCATTTTCTTTGACCAGAAGATCGGAAAATCGGTGGTCATCCCAGTTGTAAGAACCCAGATCAAGGGCTTCCCCTTCCATAAAAACAACTTTGCTTTCCTGGCCCATGGACATTCTCCTGTTCACAATTTGGCTTTGGGGGGTATCGCCGTTCGCGGCACTTGTTTCTTCGGGGCACTTGTTTCTTCGGCGTGTATCGTATAGAGTTGGCAAAACAAGCAGGACATTACGTGCCTGACTTCCAAAAGGAGTTCCATTTTAGACACAATATGTGGTATGTCAAGAAAAAAAAGCACAACATCTAAGGTATAATTTTCCAGGAGGGCTAATCCATTGAAAGTCTTTAAAAAAAATCTGAAGGTGCCCGGACCCATCGGACCGGCCCTGTATTTCTGGGTCATTGCGGTCGTCTTCATCACCCTGATCGCAAGCCCCCTGCATGCAGCATCCGTCACCGAAGGGGCAAAGAGATTTCTCCTCAAAAACGGCCTCACCGTTATTCTTAAAGAAGATCACAGCGCCCCCGTGGCGGCGGTACAGCTCTGGGTCAAAACGGGAAGCGCCAATGAAACAGCCGAAGAGGCGGGAATCACCCACCTGATCGAACATATGATTTTCAAGGGCACCCCCACAAAAAAAACCGGTGAGATCGCTCGAATCGTAGAGACATCTGGCGGTCGAATCAACGCTTATACGTCATTTGACCGCACCGTCTATTATGTGGAAATTGACAGCGCCCAATTTGACAGGGGCCTCGATGTGCTTCTCGATGCAGTTCAGCACTCCCTTTTTGATCCGGGGGAATTGATCAAAGAAAAAGAGGTGGTTCTTGAGGAGTACCGACGTTCTCTGGATATTCCGGAAAACCAGCTCAGTTGGGCCATGATGGCCCTGTGCTACCCAAAGCATCCCTATGGCAGGCCGATTATCGGGTACGAAGAAACCATCCGCTCCTTTAACCGGGAAATGATCATGAACTACATGGACAAATGGTATACCCCCGAAGATATGGTCCTGGTTGCGGTGGGGGATTTTCAGTCCCCGAAAGCCCTTGAAACCATTCGAGCACTGGTTCAAGATTTTCCACAAAGAACCGCCGCCACGCCGTCCAGAATCCAGGAACCGCCTCAAACCGAACTGAGAAAAACCATTTTGAAGTCAACGGTTCAGCAGGTCTATCTGGATTTGTCCTGGCACATCCCCTCTTTGACCCATCAGGACGTATACGCGCTGGACATCCTGGAAATTATTCTGGGGCAGGGCAAGACCTCGCGGCTTTACCACAAGCTCAAAATGGATGCCAATCTGGTCTACCATGTCAGTGGCGGGGCCTATGCCCTGGCAGACCCCAGTCTTTTCTCGGTCGATGCGACGCTTCACCCCAATAAACTGGACCAGGCCCTGGCCGCCATCGGGGCGGAAATCACCCGGATGACCCATAGTCCGGTATCGCCATCGGAACTGGATAAAGCCAAAACCATTGCCGAAGCCGGATTTGTCTTTAAAATGGAAAACATGGCGGGTCAAGCAAGGACGCTTGGCTTTTTCCAGACCATGACCGGAGACATGTTTAATGCCGACGCATATCTATCGAAGATCAAACAGGTCACCGCCAATGACGTTCTTCGTGTTTCAAATGCCTATTTGCGACCGGAAAACCTTTCCATCGGTCTCATGGCGCCGGAAGGGGTGAAAATCGATCTTGAACCGGACGTTGTTTTATCGCACTTCAAAGAGAATCGTTTCAAAGAACACCCCCGGGGGAAACCCGCTTTAGAGACGCAGCAACCGGCTGAAATGCTCGTCTTTAAAAATGGCATGCGCGTCATCATAAAGGAGAATAACCGCCTGCCGGAAGTGTCCATACTGGGGGTTTTTCTGGGGGGAAAACGCCTTGAAAAGACCGGGGAATGGGGCATATCAGGATTTGTAGCCGAAATGCTGAACCGGGGAACCCAAAATCGAACCGCCGCCGAGATCGCTTCCACGGTGGAGTCCTGGGCGGGAAGCCTGGAAGGGTTTTCCGGGAGAAACAGCCTGGGGATCTCCGGAAAGTTCCTGAGCAAAGATCTTTACGCGGGCCTGGAACTTTTGTCCGACATGGTCCTTCATGTGAATTTTCCGCCATCGGAAATTAAAAAAGTCCGGGAGGACATCCTGGCGGCCATTCACGCCAAAAAAGATCGGCCCACGGGCCAGCTCTTTGAACTGTTTTACAAAACCCTTTATCCCCATTACCCTTACGGACATCCAGCTACGGGAACCCCGGAAACCATTTCCCACATCACCCGAAACGACCTTAAAACCTGGTACGAATCCATCCGTATCCCTTCAAATTTCGTACTGGCGGTTGTGGGCGACCTGAAGCGGGGCCAACTGATCCCTTATCTGGAAACGCTTTTTGAACCCTTTCAACCGTCCACCAGAACCCTTCCCACCATTAAGCCGGAGCCGCCTCTGACTGGCCCCAGAAAAGCACACCTTAAACGTCCAGGGGCTCAGACCCACCTATCGGTGGGCTATCTGGGCGCCGATCTCAAAGGTCGCAACAGCCCGCCCATGGCGCTGGTGGACACGGCCCTTTCCGGTATGGGGGGCAGGTTGTTTCAAAGGCTAAGGGACCGGAAGAGTCTGGCTTACACCGTTACCGCCTTCAGGAGCCCGGGCCTTGAAACCGGCGCATTCGGTGTTTACCTGGCCTGTGATCCGGAAAAGCTGCCGCTGGCTCAAAAAGCCGTATTCCATGAACTGTCAATTTTAAGGAAAGAAGGGCTGACCGACAAAGAACTGGCCGCCGCCAAACGGTATTTTCTGGGCAATCTGAAAATCGGTATGCAAACCAATGGGAGCCAAGCCATGCAGATGGCACTGGATGAGCTTTATGGCCAGGGGTATGACCACATGCCGCAGTACATTCAAGAAATTGAATCGGTCACACAGGAGGATATCAACAGAGCAGTGAAAGACACCATCCTTCCCGAGCGGTACATTCTCGTGACGATGGGACCGGGCGGGGAGTGAAACCATGGGGTGGTGGGTATTGGCAATTTTGCGCTGCCGCCCCATTCAGGGCCAGGCCCTTAGCCCACTGTCAACATATCCCGTAGATGGGGAATATCTCCTTTTGGATATAGGACGCCACCCTTTGGGCTTCATGCAAAGCATTTTTTTTGACTTCGCCGCTGGTGTGATAAGGGTGATCATATAAACTTCCCACTTCCTTTTCCGGACCGAACATCATTCCACCCACAAGGCCGGCAAATTCATCTTCCGGTTCTACCCCATTCAGTATGGACCAGGCCAGGGTCCAGCATCTGGCTGTTCGATAGAGATCGTAACCGCCGCCTCCAAGGGCAAGGATCCTGGGGCAGATCGCCACGATTTCTTTAACAGCCTTCTGATAACTGTTATTGGTAAGCTTCAGGTGGGTGAGGGGGTCGGAAACCAGAGCATCGGCGCCGAGTACAACGACTATGAAATCCGGCGAAAAAGATTTGAGCAGGGGGAGGACCGTTTTCTCAATGGCAAAACCGTAAACCTCGTCATCCGTCCCCGGTTCCAGAGGAAAATTGACTGTAAAGCCCTTCCCGTTCTTTTCCCCGATTTCGGTCTCAAAGCCTGACCAGGGGTAAAGTGTCCTTCCGGTTTCATGCAGGGAGATGGCAAGGACTCTCGGATCTTCGTAAAAAGCGCTTTGAACACCATTTCCATGGTGAGCGTCAAAATCTACATAGGCAAGTCTTATCTCCGGCATCGTGTTCAGAGCATATATGATTGCGATGGCGATATCGTTAATATAGCAGAAACCTTCCGCATGGCCCGGCATGGCATGGTGAAAACCGCCGAGAGGATTAAAAGCCGCCGCTACATCCCCTTTGATAAGATGATCCATGGCCGCATGCGTACCGCCGGCTACCGATAAAGACCATTCGTAGATGCCGGAAAGAATGGGATTATCCTCAGTCCCCAAGCCGCGCTCAAGCATCCGGAGGTTCACTTTTCCCCTGCTTGCCATGCCTAAAAGATCAAGATAATCGGACTCATGAAAAAGGGTAAGGAGATTTGCCGATATAGCCTCGGGTTCCAGAATTTTCATCCAGGGACGATTCATGACCCCGTAACGCGTGCAAAGCTCGTAAGTTTTGGCCGCTCTTTCCGGCTTGAACGGATGGTCGGACCCAAAATCAAACCAACTAATTTCATTTGAATAAACGAAAAGGGTTTTTCCCCTCTGAAAGTCATCTTGTTCCATGAATTTAGTGCCTTATCTCCTGATTTTCCGTCACAAAAAACAAGAAGTTCATTGACTGGGGGTGCA
>JAFCZI010000250.1 GCA_019314425.1 Deltaproteobacteria bacterium
TTCGGCCTTAGGGGGTGATGATCTGGATCGCGTGATCGCGCAATGGCTCATGCGGCAAGCGAATATTGATGATGTTACGCCAACCCCCGCCGGCTCTGCCGTACAGGCAGGACCGGCGGCTCTGTTTCCGGAAAGGGAAAATCCATGAAAATGAAACCTCCGCTCAGAATCCCCATATGGGTTATCTGCCTGTCGTTCATTTGGGCGACATTTTCAGCCCCGATCCCGGCCCTCGCTGAAAAAAAGCTCAACGTGGTCGCCAGTATTCTACCGCAGGAATACTTTGTCAAAAAAATCGGAGGCGACAGGGTTAACGTTTCCGTCATGGTGCTTCCGGGGGCCAATCCGGCAACCTATGAACCCAAACCCCGTCAAATGGTCAACCTTGCGCAGGCCCAAGTTTATTTCGCAATCGGCGTACCGTTTGAGGCTAACTGGCTTCCGAAATTTGCAAAAACCAACCCGGATATGGCGATTGTCGCAACCCAGTCCGGGATCACAAAAATACCCATGAAAGCCGGTGGCCACCGGCATCATGAAACAGACCATGGCCATGAAACGATCTCCGCCGGCGCAAAAGATCCCCACATCTGGCTCTCCCCTCCCCTTGTCATGGTGCAGGCCAAAAACATTCTGGACGGTCTTGTGAAGGCTGATCCGGAGGGCCAAATCGTCTACGAAGCCAATTACAAGGCATTTTTTGAGGAGCTGAAGGCCCTGAACATGGCGATCAGGAAGATTTTACAAACAACGGGCCAAAACACCCGATTTATGGTCTACCACCCCTCCTGGGGCTATTTTGCCCAAAGCTATGGACTGGAGCAAATCCCCATTGAGCTGGAAGGGAAAAAGCCATCTCCCAAAAGACTTCTTGAATTAATTAAAGAAGCCCGGAAGGATGGCATCAAGGTGATCTTTGTACAACCTCAGTTTTCAGAAAAAAGCGCCGAAACCATCGCCGCCGCGATAGGTGGGAAGGTCATCTTCGCAGACCCCCTGGCGGAAGACTGGAAAAATAATCTTCTTCAGGTTGCAGAAAAGTTCAAATCGGCATTCAAAACCGATCCGTAAAGATCTTCAGCAGCGCCCTATGGAAGAGCGGAGAAACGCAAAGTAAGGGAACTTCCAAAAAATAATCTACGCATCCTGCTTGCCCTTTTGCCCGTTTTCTACGTTGTGATAACAGGCACATAGATCACTATGCACCTGCCACCACGCCTTGAAAACGAACAAAAGTTCTGCACGATATACGTATATTATTTTCTTCCAGTTCCCTAAAAATCGGTATAGACCTTATGACTTCTGATAGGCAGTAGAGGGGACTTTTTACGGCGCCATCAGAATTTAAAACTCACCAACACGCCGGCGGGCATTTTTCCGGAGCTTAACAGGCGGAGATCCACATTGTCGAACAGTCCTTTCCTGAAGTCGTCTCGGACCTTGCGGTTCCACTTGTGGGTGACATTCATGGCGCTGTAAATATTTCCCGAATACCAGCCCACTTCAAAAAAGGCCAGGATCCCCCCCAGCACGTTCTGATCATGGTTAAAGGCTTCCACGGTGGCCCAGATAAACAAGCCGTTCAGCAAAAACGATATCAAAGCATCCTTATAACGGTACACATAGGCATGGCCGAGCCCGGGCAGAATCGCCATAATCCCGGCCGTCGTGGGGTCTTTGTACGGGAGGTCTTCGCCTTTGAGGCTTTCCACGGAGAGTCTTCGGGCCTTCTCAAACAGGGGGCTTTCAGATTCCACCCGCTTGAAGTCTTCGGATGCTTCCCGCCAGCGGTTTTCCTGCATTCTCGTCCAGCCCAGGCGGTAAAGGGCCTTGTTCCTCAATGAAGGTGAAGGGTATCGTTCCAGCACCTCATCAAAAAAGTTTTCCGCCTTGTCATACACGCCTTCCCTGTAGTAGGACTCCCCGGCCAGAAAAAGGGCCTTTTTTGCCGTGGGGCTGTCCGGATCAGCCCGATAGGTTTTGGCAAAAGCATTTCTGGCATCAATGAACTTGCCATCGTCAAGGTAACACAGCCCGATGAGTTCACGGGCCAGAGAAACCCGCCTGTCATTGGGGAAAAAATAGACAAACCGTTCATACTCACTGATGGCACGATCGTAATCGCCCCTCTCCATGAAACTCCGGGCAAATTCAAACTGCCCATCAGCATCAATGACAACCTGTCCAGCGAATACCGGACGGGGCATCCAGAGGATAACAAGCGCCAGCACTGATAGAAAACAAACGTTTTTAGCGATTTTGAGATGGCGACTTATGTCCATACCACCAGAAATCATTATTCTCGATTGGATCAATGATCTTCCCCTTCCCACCCCGATTTTTCACCGGCGACACGGTCCATTCGTCCCCCTCATGAATCAACCGGTCAACAGTCATCAACCACCCTATCACCAGACCGTGTTTTTTGAACGCCTGAACGCTGTAACTGGAGCAGGTAGGTTCACTGGGACACCGGTCCCCATCCACCGCCGAAATATGCTTGGAAAAAAAGGATGCCAGCCAGGCCCCGATATTGGATTCGGAATGACCTTGAGGGTCTTCCCTTTGCGAAGTGCCCTGCCCTGCCACCATCTCAAAGGGATCGGCGCATGCTTCTTTTTCGGAACCCGGCCCCAGAAGACAGAAAACCATAAGGACAACGCCCAGTGTCATTCGACTATTCATTCTTCCTTACACCTCAAACCCGTCCCGAACCCTAATGAACCCACCGGAATAAGTCAAGATGTTCAAACAAAAGACCAATATTTCTTGACCTGAGGCCGCTTTCCCATTACCCTGTGCGGAATTTGGATATTTTATCCGAGATTGTTTCTTTTTGGCGGTGTATTTTTCAAGAAAAATTCGTGCCTTTTTACGGGACCATCAACTTTTAAGGAGATGCCAAATGGCTTGGGACTGGGACAAATTGCAGGAGAAAAAGAACAGACAACCGGGTGGGGGATCTGGAAGTCCTCCAGGAATGGATGAGATCTTTGAAAAAATCCGTGGCGCCCGGAAAAAGTTTCCAGGCGGCTCTTGGCTTATCATCGTGGTGGTGGTGGCACTTTTTTTTGGTTCTAGCTGCTTTTATACGGTTGCGGTGGATGAGGTGGGTGTCATACAGCGATTTGGAAAGTACGTGAGGACAGCCCAGCCCGGGCTAGGGTTTAAACTACCCCGCGGTATTGAAAAGGTAACCAAGGTCAAGGTACGATACGTTTTCAAGGAAGAGTTCGGTTTCAGAACCCTGAAAGCCGGTGTCAGGACCCGCTACGCCTCATCGAGTTCCTATAAAAATGAATCCCTCATGCTGACGGGTGACCTGAATGTTGCGGTGGTACCCTGGATTGTCCAATACCGCGTCAAGGACCCGTTCGATTATCTTTATAAGGTTAACCACGTAAGGAAAACCTTCAGGGACCTGGCCGAAGCCAGCATGCGCCTGGTGGTGGGTGACAGTTCCATCAACGAAGTGATCTCCAAGCGCCAAGAAATTGCGGGAAAAGCCAAGGTCCTGCTGCAGCAATTTCTCGATGAAGCGGAAACGGGGATCAAAGTCGTCAACGTCGAGATGAAAAAGACCAATGTGCCTGAACCGGTGCAGCCTTCCTTCAACGAAGTGAACCAGGCCGTCCAGGAGAAGGAGCGCATGATCTATCAGGCCAAGGAAGCCTACAACAAGGTGATTCCGGCTGCCAGGGGAAACGCTGAAAAAACCATCAAGAGTGCGGAAGGTTACGCGTTGGATCGCGTAAACCGTGCAAAGGGTGACGCGGCGCGCTTTATGGACATGTACCAGGCCTATGCCAAATCGGAAGACGTGACCCGCAGACGTCTCTACCTGGAAGCCATGGAGACCATCCTGCCCAAGCTCAACAAAAAGTTTTTTGTGGACGCCGATCAGAAGAATTTTCTCCCGTTGCTGAACCTCGGGACCTCGGAAGGAGTGAAAAAATGAAACTAAAAGCACTCATTATTCCCGTCATCATTATCC
>JAFCZI010000251.1 GCA_019314425.1 Deltaproteobacteria bacterium
TTGTTTTGGGGACGGCGACGGTCAACTTGGAAATTATGCGTGGTATTACAAGAATGCCCGGGACGTTGGAGATAAATATGCCCATGGCGTGGGAACGAAAAGACCCAATGCCTGGGGGTTGTACGATATGCACGGCAATGTCTGGGAGTGGTGTCAGGACTGGTATGGGGATTATCCTTCGGGTTCCGTAACGGATCCCACGGGTCCCACTTCGGGCTCGTACCGCGTGGATCGGGGCGGTGGCTGGAGCAACTCCGCCGGTTACTGCCGGTCGGCCGTTCGCGGCTGGAACGAGCCGGGCAACCGCGACCGCTACCTCGGGTTCCGGCTTGCTTTTTCCCCAGGTCAGTAGAGCAGCAGCAAGCAGGTGAGGAGAAAGGAAGGATTCGGACCGGACCGGAATGGAGTGAGGGACGAACGTAATGGAGAGCAGGTTGAATGCTTCCTTTCTCCGACAGAGTCCCTTTCCACCGGGCCCAATCCAGGGGGTACAGGGGGATATATCCTACATTTCGACCTAAAATCAATACCCGTGAATGAATTTGATCCATGCATTGTTTGATCTACCATGAAGAACATGAAGAGGCTCGGTGAGAAGATGAACCGGATGTTCCAAACTCATAAAAATATGGAAATTAATATCATTTAATCCGATTTTATCTCTCCCTTAACAAGTCCTCAAAGTGGACTTCTTCATGCTCTTCATGCCCTTCATGGTGAAATACAGATCAGCCAATAAAGATGAACGTCATTCATTCACGGGTATTGCACCTAAAACCATGTGTTTTTTGAATTAGATATACTACATGTTGTGTTGTGTACAACATAGACCATAATATAGAGGAAGGTAAATTATCAGCACTTTTTCAGCAGAAAGATGCGATAATTAACTTATGCAAGATGTAGACAACAACTTACCCATATGCCACAACATGTTGTGTTATTTAAGTGCGGAATGTAGGATATATCCCCCTGTTCGCGGTATTTTCCCCCTCGTTCCCACTGTGAGCAAAAAAAAAGGGGACAGATTTATTTTTCAATCGTGTTGCCAATGTCAAAATATTAAATCTGCCTCCCCCTCTAAACATTGGTAAAACCGAAACGGAAATTGCTGTAGATGAAACCAATTGTAGATGGGGAAAGATCGGAAATTTCATAGAACTTAAGAGAGCGTAAAAACAACTTAGGGAACTGGAAGAAAATAATATACGCATATCGTGCAGAACTTTTGTTCGTTTTCAAGACGTGATGGCAGGTGCATAGAGTGCTATGTGCTTGTTATCGCAGCGTAGAAAACGGGCAAAAGGGCAAGCAGGATGCGTAGATTATTTTTTGGAAGTTCCCTTATCAAAGATGAAAATAGGGTGATTTGGAGATTGCGACATGAGTGGAGATAAGAAAGAGTGTTCCGCCACGGAAACTGAAAGCGCAGATTACGACAGCCCATGGAAGAAAGCCCTCGAAGTGTATTTCAAGGAATGCATCCAATTCTTTTTCCCGGAAATGGACTCGGATATTGACTGGGACAGAGGCTATGAATTCCTGGACAAGGAATTGCACCAGGTGGCCAAAGATGCTGCCCTGGGCCGAAGGTATGGGGATAAGCTGGTTCGAGTGTACCGGAAAAACGGTCAAGAAGAATGGGCATTGGTGCATGTTGAGGTTCAGGGGCAGAAAAAGGATAACTTCACAAAGCGGATGTACACGTACAATTACCGCATTTTCGACCTTTTTGACCGGAAGGTGGCGAGTGTCGCTATTTTAGCCGATGACAATTTTCGATGGAGGCCGGATAATTTCAGCTATGAATTATGGGGGAGCAAGGCAGGGCTTTGGTTCCCTACGGTTAAACTGTTGGATTACAAAGACAAGTGGGAAGAACTTGAAGCATCGAGGAATCCATTTGCTTCAGTTGTCATGGCGCATCTAAAGGCATTGGAAACAGTAGGGGATAATGAGCGGCGATACCGGTGGAAACTTTTTCTGATCAAGAGGCTTTACAAACTGGGCTATGATAAAAAGGACGTAAACCTGCTTTTTCAGTTTATCGACTGGGTCATGTCGTTGCCCAAAGAACTTGAAGAGGGACTTTGGGTGGAAATTCAAAAGCTCGAGGAGGATGGGAAAATGGAATATGTTACCAGCGTGGAAAGGATAGGCATCAGAAAGGGAATACAGCAGGGAATGCAACAGGGAATGCAACAGGGTATGCAGCAGGGTATGCAGCAGGGTATGCAGCAGGGAACTATGCATCTTTTGTCTCGTCTAATTGCCCGGCGTTTTCAGGTCAGTTCCAATTCTGTTCATCCCATGTTCGCGGGCTTGACCACAGAGCAGCTTGAAGAATTAGGGGAGAGGTTTCTTGAGGCTGAAAGTTTGGATGATATTCGGGGGTGGGCGGAAGAAAAACGGTTGGAAAAATCTGAAATGGTTGTATAATCCGTCCGTTGTCATTCAATGCGGATGAGGTAATCCGAGTATAATCTGGGGACACCTTACTTATCTTTGAGAATACCTTCAAGAATTAAGTAAGGTGTCCTCGGAATACCCATGGATTCCTTTCAGTTTCAATTATCGCTTTCCTTGAACTCGAACAAATTTTCTCATTCGTGGACGGGCGCCAGTCTAGCAACAAGACAAATAACTGTAAAGCATGCTTTCATGCACCACACTTTGAGCGGTCGCAATTTGTAAACAGTCGGTACCGTCAATAAAAAGTTGTTCAAGATCAAAGCGACGGGAGGAGCCATGAAAACCGTGAATCATAAACACGCAACGGGCTTTTTTTTCACCCTGACGGCCATTGTTTTCGTTCTCATATGCCATCATTTTGCCTTTGTTCCAGCCTGCCGTGGGGCCCAGAACAAGGGGATTAAAGTGGTGATAGCGGATTCCTCCGGGCAGCGTGTGGGGCTATACGAAGGGAGTTACGCACTCCTCATCGGCATAAGCGACTACACCGCCGGGTGGCCGGATCTGGGAAGCGTCCCCGGGGAACTGGACCGGGTGGAAACGGTCCTGAAAAAACAGGGTTTTGAAGTTATTCGGGTCATGAACCCCGACAGCCGGGGATTGAACCGTGCCTATAAGGATTTCATCGATCGCTACGGATACAACCCCGGAAACCGCCTGCTCTTCTTTTTTTCCGGTCACGGGCACACCCGTAAAGGGGGCGCCAAAGGGTATCTGGTACCGGCGGATGCGCCCAACCCTCGGCGGGACGAGAGAGGGTTTTTGCGAAAAGCCCTGCCCATGAACATGATCTTGGCCTGGTCCCGGCAACTGGAGGCCCGTCACGCCCTGTTTCTGTTTGACAGCTGCTTTTCGGGGACCGTGTTCAAGGCCAAGGCCCTGCCCCCGACGCCTCCCCACATCAGCCGGGCCACGTCCCTTCCCGTGCGGCAGTATATCACGGCCGGTGATGCCGGGGAGACGGTCCCCGCCGAGAGTGTGTTCACCCCGGCCTTTATCGACGCTTTGGAATACGGCTGGGGAGATCTCAACCGGGACGGGTACGTGAGCGGCACTGAGCTGGGTCTCTACCTCCAGGAAAAGGTGCCCGCTCATAGTCGCCAAAACCCGCAGTACGGAAAGATACGGGATTACGCCCTGGCCCGGGGGGATTTTGTGTTTCAACTGGCTTCCAGCGGAGCGACGGTTTCAAGGCCGGTTCCTTCCCGGAAAACCATCCTTTCGGTGAGCGCCAATGTGACCGGCGCCCGCGTTATAGTGGACGGCCGGACGGTGGGGCAGACGCCCCTTGAGGATAAACCCCTTTCCCCGGGAACCCATCGTCTGCGGGTGGAGGCGGAGGGGTATGATGCTTATGAAAAACGGATACAGGTGGAATCGGGCCGTGCCGTTAGCCTTTATGTGGATTTGAGCGAGGAGACCCCGAGTCGGGGGAGGCTCTTTGTGGAGACCACGCCTGAGGAGGCCCGTGTGCGGATATTGAATATCGGCCCTGCTTTTTATCAG
>JAFCZI010000039.1 GCA_019314425.1 Deltaproteobacteria bacterium
GGCGTGCTGGCAACCGCCCTGCTCCTGTATTTTTCGGGTCTCGACAGTTATCCGCTGCTGGATCCGGACGAAGGGCGTTACGCTGAAATCCCCCGTGAAATGCTGGAAAGTGGAGATTTCATAACCCCCCGGCTTAATTATGTGGAATACTTTGAAAAGCCCCCTCTTTTCTATTGGCTCACCGCCGGGAGCATGGCGCTTTTCGGCCAGAAAGAGTGGGCTGTTCGTCTGGTGGCGGCTGTGGCGGGATTTCTGACCCTTCTGTTGATTATGGGATTGGGGAAAAGAATCTTTGATGGGCCCACCGGCGTCATGGCCGCCTGGATTTATCTCACCAGTGTGATTCCGGTTATCATGGCGCGACTTCCCATTATCGACGGGGTTTTCAGCTTGACTTTGACCGCCACCTGGGGAACCTGGTACCTGGGCTACAAAGCGCATACAAACCGGGCAAGGCGGCTGTGGTATTGTATTTCCTGGGCCTGTCTCGGCCTGGCGGTCATGACCAAGGGCATTGCGGCCATTGCATTGACGGGGTTGATTGCAGGGGGTTTTATCCTCTGCCGCCGGGATTGGCGGGCATTGTTGTCCTTTGCATGGGTGCCGGGCTTGTTGATCTTCGCCGCCATAGTGGTTCCCTGGCATTGGGCCGTGAGTTCTAGAAATCCGGGATTTTTTCATTTTTACATTGTGGTACAGCATTTTGCCCGTTTGGTGAGTCATGAACACGCTAAACCCTTCTGGTTTTTTATGGCGATTTTCCCTTTTGGTATGCTGTTGTGGACGGCGTTCTTTTTCTCCGCTGCTGCAAAATCTTTCCGGAAAGCGTTCAATGCTGTCCGAGCACCCAGAGGAGACGGGGGGCCGGGGGAGGCCATCCTCTTCCTGACCCTCTGGGTGGTTGCGGTGATCGGCCTGTTTAGCCTGAGCCGCTGCAAGCTTATTCCCTACATCCTGCCCGCTTATCCGGCCATGGCGCTCCTCATGGCACATTTTTTGAGAGACCAGGCGACTATGAGCCGGACGGTCCTCTGGGGCACCGCCATCCTGGCCGTTCTGCTTATGGTGTGCGCCGGGGTCCTGATACCCCTGGTTATGCGGCAGGACGCGCTGTCCATGGCTGAACTGGTGCTGGCCATTCGGGTGGGACAAGCGGGCCTCATTATAGGCAGCATCTTTCTGCTGGTATCCCTCTTTAAACGACGTCTGGTCCCCTTTGCCACCGGTTTTGCCATGGTGCTGCTGTTACCGGCCATGCTGATGGTTGTACCGTCAGTGGCCAAGTACCGTAAAGTCGGCGGGTTCATCAAAGCCATGCCAAGACCATTGCCCAGGGAAATCAGGATTGCCGAATGGCGCAACTACGACCAAGCCTTGAGTTTTTATGCCAACAGACGGATTATTCTGGTGGATGAGATCGGTGAATTGGCATACGGTAGTTCCCTGGGAAACCATGAGGACTATTTTTTAACGGGTGAAGAAAGCCTTAAGCGTCTGGCCGTTGATGTCCCTCTGCTGGTGAATATTCGTCCCAGTCACTGGCCAAAAGTTCGAGAATGGAAGACCCTGATGCCCGTTGCCGCCAACAGCACCAATGTTATGGTGGGCAATGCAGAGTTCTTTCGTCTGACCGGCCTTGAGCCATGGCCTCATTCGGCCATTACACCGCCGCCTCTGCTGCTGATGCCTCGGGACCGAGAGTAGAAAAAGGTACTAACGCGATGAATGTGTTGACCCGATATCTCCTCAAGGAATTTTTCAAGCTGCTCATTGTCTGCCAGCTTGTTTTCATCGCGCTGTACCTGATGATTGATTTTGCCAGTGGAATAGATGATTTCATCAAAGCAGGTGCGCCAAAGAGCGTCATGATCACCTATTTTGCTTTTAAAATCCCGGCCATTGCGAGCCAGATGCTGCCGCCTGCCACACTGACCACGGTCATTATCCTGTTCAGCCTCATGAAAAGGAACAACGAGATGGTCGCTTTGAAGGCCAGCGGTGTCAATATCTGGCAGGTCGCACAACCACTCGTTTTGCTTTCGGCGTTTTTCTCTATTGCCCTGTTTCTGTTTTCCGAAACCATCGTGCCCTATGCCAGTTCCAGATGTAACGAAATATGGCGGGTTGATGTTAAAAAGGAGCATCCTGGCCGATTCCACGGGCAGAACCATATCTGGTACAAGGGCAAGGATTGCATTTATTTCATCAGGCAGTTTGACAACCAGAAAATGATGATGGTGGACCCCACTTTCTATTTCTTTGATGACAAGTTCAAAATTACCAAGCGGATCGATGGACGTTCAGCGATCTGGAAGAACAACACCTGGCGGATTCAAAATGGTATGGTTCAAAACCGTGAGAAGGATGGGGGTTACGATCTTCAGAAATTTGAATATCTGGACGTAAATCTTGGTGAAAACCCCGAGGATTTTGTGCGGGAAAACCTGGAACCTGAAGAGATGGGATATGTTCAGCTTAAACGATTCGCTCAGCGGCTTAAACTGGAAGGGTATGACGCCACCCGGTATTTTGTGGAGCTGAACATCAAGATTGCCTTCCCTTTCATTGTCTTCATCATGACGCTCATCGGCATTCCCATTGCCCTCTGGAAAAAGGGGATGGGACCGCCTGTGGCGGTTTCAATCGGCATTTCACTCTGTTTTGTTTATCTGCTTATCCTGGGACTTTCCCGAACCTTGGGTTTTGCGGGAATCCTGCCGCCGGTTTTCTCGGCGTGGCTGGCCAACAGCATCTTTCTTTTCTTAGGCGTCTATCTCATGATTCATGCCGATCGCTGATTAGCGCTAATCCCTTATTTTAGAGGAAATCACGGAATTCGGCTCAGGACCTGTAATCGGGGCACAGGGGCGGGGGCCCACCAGTCGATTTCCCCTCTTTCTTCATATAGAAACAGACCCTGTTTTCCCATGGAAAAGTTCAATGAACTCAACTTGACAAAGCTTTTTCCGATGCTTACCGTATCGTCATTGTTGAAAATAAGAAGCTGTTTCATTTATGTTTTTTGCAGGAGTGGAATGTGGCCAGGATTGACGTTATGGATGAAGGAAAAGCAACTGAGGATTTACCGGAAGAAATAGACGGTGAGGGGGCCTTAAGCCCGGAAGATGAATCCCAAAATGAAGCGGAAATCCCCTTATGGGAAATGACGAAAGATCAGTTGATTGAAAAAATTTCAGAAGTGCAGGCGTCGGCTGATGCAAATATGGACAGCTATCTCCGTTCACAGGCGGAGATGGAAAACATGAAAAAACGGTTTCAGAAAGACAAGCAGGATCTGATCAAATATGGAAACGAAACCTTGACCAAGCAGTTGCTACCGGTTGCGGACAACCTGGAAAAGGCTTTGGATCACTCCAGGGACGAAAATTCTATTGAAGCCTTGCGTGAAGGGGTTGATTTAACGCTGAAGGGACTGATGAACGTCCTGGAAAAGGCCGGCGTGGAAATGGTAGAAGCCGTTGGCGCCCCTTTTGACCCCAATTTTCACGAAGCTGTTTCTGAACAGGCGGATGATCGTGTGGCCCCCGGAACGGTGCTCAGAGAGCTTCAAAAAGGATACTTGTTGAACCAGAGGCTTATCAGGCCGGCAATGGTGATTGTTAATAAGTGACCATCCACAAATGGCCAATTTGCCCGATTTCGGCGTCAGGCTAAAATTGTAATCCTCGAAATACTTCCATGTATTCCTGCGGTTACAATTTTCGCCTTCCTTGAGCTCGAACAAATTTTCTCATTCGTGGACGGACACTAACAAGAAATAAAAATGACTTAGGAGACAGGTAAATGGGAAAAACGATAGGAATTGATCTCGGTACAACCAACTCGTGCGTAGCTGTGATGGAAGGCGGAGATTCCGTTGTGATCGCCAATGCCGAAGGAAGCCGGACAACGCCTTCTGTTGTAGGGTTTACCGAAGGTGGAGAGCGATTGGTGGGGCAGACCGCCAAACGGCAGGCCGTGACCAACCCGGAAAATACGGTTTTTGCGGTTAAGCGGCTGATTGGTAGAAAATACGACTCCCCGGAGGTCACCAAGGACATTAAGGTTCTCCCTTACACCATCAGCAAAGCATCCAACGGCGATGCCCATGTGAACATCCGGGGGAAAGATTACAGCCCCGCTGAAATATCCGCCATTATCCTCAAGAAGATGAAAGAAACCGCCGAAAGTTATCTGGGAGAAACAGTGACTGACGCGGTCATTACCGTTCCCGCCTACTTTAATGACAGCCAGCGACAGGCCACCAAAGACGCTGGACGAATTGCGGGTCTGAACGTTGAGCGGATTATCAATGAACCCACTGCGGCATCTCTGGCCTTTGGCATGGAAAAAAAGGGCGATCGAAAGATCGCGGTTTTTGATCTGGGCGGCGGCACCTTCGACATCTCTGTTCTGGAAATCGGGGAAGGGGTCTTCGAGGTCAAATCCACCAATGGCGATACCCATCTGGGGGGTGAAGATTTTGATTTGAGAATTATTGATTACCTGGCCGATGAGTTCAAAAAGGACCAGGGTATTGATCTGAGAAGTGACAAAATGGCCCTTCAGCGATTAAAAGAAGGCGCTGAAAAGGCCAAAACGGAACTCTCCGGCGCCATGGAAACCGATGTGAACCTTCCCTTCATCACTGCCGATGCGAGCGGCCCCAAGCATCTGAATATCAAACTGACCCGCGCGAAATTGGAAGGGTTGGTGGACGAACTCATTGAAAAAGTGGTGGGACCCTGTCGGATGGCTATAAAAGATGCAGGACTTTCCGCCAGCGAAATTGATGATGTTATTCTGGTGGGCGGCATGACCCGAATGCCCAAGGTTCAGGCTAAGGTTGCTGAAATCTTCGGCAAAGAGCCCAACAAGGGGGTAAATCCCGATGAAGTGGTCGCGGCAGGCGCGGGCATTCAGGGGGGTGTGTTGAAGGGGGAGGTCAAAGACGTCCTGCTTCTGGATGTGACGCCCTTGTCCCTGGGAATTGAAACGCTGGGAGGTGTTTTCACAAAACTGATCGAAAAAAACACAACGATTCCTACCAAAAAGAGTCAGACTTTTTCTACCGCAGCCGACAGCCAGCCCGCAGTGGAGATTCATGTCCTTCAAGGGGAACGGGAAATGGCCACATACAACAAAACGCTGGGACGTTTTCAGCTTGTGGGAATTCCCCCCGCCCCCAGAGGTGTTCCTCAGATTGAAGTAACCTTTGATATTGACGCGAACGGTATTGTCAGCGTTTCCGCAAAGGATCTTGGAACGGGCAAGGAACAATCCATCCAAATCACCGCTTCGAGCGGATTGAGCGAAGAAGAGATCGAAAATCTCGTTAAAGATGCCGAGCTGCATGCTGAGGAAGATAAGAAAAAACGCGAACTCATCGATGCGCGGAATATGGCGGATTCCCTAATCTATTCCACGGAAAAATCGGTCAAGGAGGTGGGGGATAAACTGGATGACGCCACCAAATCGAATATCGAGCAGATCATCGAAAATTTGAAAAAATCCCTGGAAGGGGAAGATACCGAAGAGATCAAGCGGCTCACGGAAGAATTGACCCAGGCATCCCATAAACTGGCTGAAACCATCTATGCCAACGCGAACCAGGAACAGGCCCAGGGGCAGGAGGGACAGCCGGGGCCGGATTCCGATGCGGACGCCCCCAAGGATGATGATGTCGTGGATGCTGATTTTGAGGAAGTAAAGAAGTGATTATTCGCTCCATCTTTTTAAAAAGGGCCGTTTCTGTCTTACTGGCAGGGATGGCCCTTTTTTTATTTGCCTGCCAGCCCAAAGTACCCGCCCCCCAGGTGACGGAAACGTACTCGGACCCTTTTGTGATGGCTGAAAAATATCAGCAGGGCGGTGATCTTCAGCAAGCGTTGACCCGCTACCAGGTCTTTCTGAAACAGGCGCGTAAGGACGAACGAATCCCTCTGGCTCTCCAACGCATGGCAGAAATCCATTTAAAGCTTAACAATCTGGAAAAAGCCCTCTCTTCCCTGGAACGGCTTTCAGGGGCATATCCTGATTATACCCAGATGCCCGAAGCCCGGTACCAGATTTCGCTGATCCTGAACCAGCAGGGAAAATATGAAGCCTCCGCCGACAATGCCATCCGTTGGCTTGATCGGTATCAACAGCACTTCCTGAAAAAAGAGGTCCTTTTCCTGCTGGGGGAAGATTTCCGTGCAATGGGAAAAACGGAAGAAGCGTTCCTCTGGTGGGTCGAGGCCAAGAAAGCGTGGAAGGGTGACCCGGAAAAAGAAATTGAGCTGGATGAAAAGCTGAAGACCCTGATTATCACGAGCAGTCCGGCTCTTCTTTCGCGTCTTCTTGAAAGCGAACGGGCGATGCGCTACCCGCCTGAAATATATCATCAGATGAGTCTGGCTTTCCTGTCGCAGCATAAACTGGGCCGGGCAGAAAAAGCCGTGCGAGCCCTCATGGAATCCACTCGGGATCCCTATTGGGTCTCCACGGGAGAAGACATCCTGGCAAAAATCGCAAAAAAGAGGGTCGTCCGTGAAAACTGCATCGGTTGTCTGCTCCCTTTAAGCGGCCCCTTTGCCGCCTATGGTCAGGAAGTTCTCAATGGCATTTCGTTGGGGATGATGAGTGCTTCCATGAATGGGGCGAAAATGGAGATCATCATCAGGGACACGGCGGGAAAACCGGAAAAAGCTCTGGATGAACTTGAAGCATTGGTTAACACCCAGAAGGTTGTGGGCATTATCGGCCCCCTTTCCAGCAAAACAGCTGCGGTCATTTCCAAAAAAGCCCAGGCGCTGGGTGTCCCGATGATCGCCTTGACCCAGCGAAGGGACATCGTGAAAACGGGTGATATGATATTCCGGAATTTTCTCACCCCGGCACAGGAAATCGATTCGCTTCTTCAGGTGTCTGTGGGTCAACTGGGGTTGGATCGTTTCGGCATTTTATACCCGGACAACGCCTATGGACGTTTTTGCATGAACTTGTTCTGGGACAGACTGGATGAGATGGGTGGCAGTATCACCGCAGTCGAATCTTATCCGCCGGATATAACGGACTTTGCAGCTCAGATAAAGAAGATGGTGGGACCTCATTACCCAAGGACGGATAACGGGATACGCACGCATGACCACCTCCCCCTCATCGACTTTGATGCGATTTTCATTCCCGACACCTACCAGCGGGTGGCCATGATTGCACCACAACTGGCATTTCATGATGTTCTGGGTGTCCGGTTGATCGGCACCAGGCTATGGCATTCTCCCAAATTGCTGGAAATGGCCAAAAATTACCTTCAGGGTGCGGTCTTCTCCTCAGGTTTTGTGCCGGAATCCGAAAATCCGAAGGTCGTGGGTTTTGTAACCGATTACAACCATAACTTTGGCGAAATTCCGGGAATCCTGGCGGCCAACGGTTATGATACCATTTGCCTGCTGAAAACGATCTTTGCTGCAAGCGATCCCAAAACACGGGATAATTTGCGGCAAACCCTGCTTGATATGCCGGTTTTTGACGGGGTGACGGGACCCTTCAGCTTCGACGCCGAGGGAGAAGCCTTGAAAACGCCATTTATCCTGACGATTTCCGGAAGCAGGACGATCCCTATTTATTGACGTAATCGGTCACAGGGTGCATCCTGTGCATGGCTACTTATTAACTTCCTCCGATTCATCGATTTCGGCAGTTTCCTCATCATCCTCAGCGTCTTTTTTCTTTTTCTCTCTTGATTTCCAGGCAATCTGTGCGACCAGAATGCCGATTTCATAAAGAATAATCAGGGGACCCGCCATCATGCACTGGGTCACCACGTCAGGGGGGGTAAGGATCGCCGCCAGAACGAACGTCATCAGGATTGCGTATTTACGATTTTTCCTGAGCATTTTGGGTGTTACCACACCCATTTTGGCCAGGAAAAAAATAACCACGGGAAGCTCAAAAACTACCCCGAAAGCAAAAAGAAGTTTGATGGCAAAGGAAAAATACTGTTTTACCGAGGGCAGCGCCTTTACATATTCGTTTGAAAATCCGACGAAAAATTTGAACCCAAACGGAAAAACAACGAAATAACCAAAAAGGGATCCCCCCACAAACAAAAGGGTGGAAGCCACCACGAAAGGAATCACATATTTTTTTTCTTTCTTGTAAAGCCCGGGTGCGATAAACATCCATAGCTGGTAGAAAATGAATGGGGCCACCAGCATGATACCCGCCAGGAGAGAAACTTTTAAGTAGGTGAAAAACATCTCAGGAAGATTGGTGAAAATGAGATGATCTCCTTCGGGCATCACTGCCGTCAGGGGCGCTACCAGCAGACCGAAAAGCTTTTCTGCAAAGGCGTATGACGCCGCGAAACCAATCCCCACCGCGATGGCGGAGGAGATGAGTCGTTTTCTCAGTTCCTCTAAATGGCTGATAAACGGTTGCTTGCCTTCGCTATCCATTTCGGTCTCTCTCTGCGGGAGTTTCGGGCTGGCCTTTTTCTTCAACATCCTTTGCAGAAAGGCCTTTATCCTGGTGGTAATCATCCAGCATTTCGTCAAGATCCTCAAATTTGGGCGGTTTTTCCTCAACCGGTTCTGCTTTCTTTGAATCCGCCGGTTTATCCAGGCCGCTGACCGCATCAATCAGTTCCTCACGGGTCGCTTTGAGGTCCTCACCCAGATTCAAATCTTCTTTAATTTCCGAGGTTGCCTTCTTGAATTCAGACAGGCCTCTCCCCAGAGACTTGGCCAGATCGGGAAGCTTCTTGGGTCCGATAACGACCAGGGCGATCACCAGAATGATGACTAATTCGGGCATGCCGATGCCAAACATATTTTCCTCCACACGTTAGTCAAACAAGGGGCCAGCGGCCCATGCACGAATATAAGGGGGCCGGGGCCAGTTGCGATTATAGTTGAAGCATCAGGGCTGTTTCATCGCAATTCGGAAATTTAGGGCATTTCAGGCAGTCAGCCCATATTTTATGGGGAAGACAAGACTTGTCAACTTCATAAAACCCTCTTTTAATAAAAAATCCGGGGATGTAGGTCAATGTAAACACCTTGTTGAGGCCGAGCACAGCCGCCTCACACAGACATGCGTCCACAAGCATCCGGCCCAGGCTGCGGCCCTGAAATGTCTCAACAATGGCCAGCGATTCGATTTCCGCCAGATCCTTCCAGCATATCCCCAAACCGCAGACCCCTTGAATGCGCTCTCCCGGTGCTGGTTCCAGAACATAGTAGGCACGCAGATGTTCATAAAGATCACTGAGAGACCGGGGCAACAGTCGCCCCTGTGCCGCGAATGTATTCAAGATCTCGTGAATCGGTTCAACATCCTCAATGACCGCCTTTCTCACAAGCGGATATTCATGTTCGTCGCATATCACAATCTATCCCTTCCATACAATCATTGTTGACGATTGACCTTTTGAATAAACCCTTTCAGATATTCCTTTTCAGCCAGGTTTTGCTGTGTTTTCACGGCCTCCGCCCTGGTTTTAAATGTGCCGCAGCGTACCCGGAAATAACCCCGCCCCTTGATAAAAATCTTGTAATGGTACGCAGGATATCCCTTTTTCACCAATCGGTTGACCATATTAAAAGCCTGTTTTTCTCGATCCAGGGAAGCCACTTGAACCACATAAAGTTTTGTTGCAGGTGACGGTGGATCAGGCTTCTTCACCTTGCTTGAGGTGGCACTTTTATGCTGGGGGACCTTACGCGGCGGCCTCTGCTTGAATGGAATCTCCGGCACTTTTTTTGAAGAAAGTTCATCGTAAAACGCAAAATTGGAATCCTTTTGAACGGCCTTGATCTCATCCAATTCGGAAGTGTTTTTCTGACCCACCATTTCCTGAAGTTTCACAACCCGGTTTTTGATTTCGGCCAGGGTTTTTGCGCCACTCGGCAGGAGTCCCCTGCCAGCCAGGACACCAAGCGTAAAAATCCACCCCAGAAAAATCAAAAAACCCAGGCTCCAAAAAAAGAGCGCCGTGCGGGAAAGTTCCAGGCGAAAGCCTTTTTTCTCTTTCTCAGTCTTTTCCTTCATGCTATTTTATTTACATTTTTTTAGGCGCACTGACACCCAGTAGCTTCAACCCGTTTGCGATAATGATCCTGACGCCTGAAACCAGCATCAACCTGGCCTGGGTCAGGGTTTTGTCTTCGGTGACGACTCTGAGCGCACCGTTTTTTGACCCCATGTTGAAATACCGATGAAAGGATGCTGCCACGTGTGTCAGGTAATAAGTCAGATGATGTGCTTCCAGCGTTTTGCAGATATCCTCCAGAAGCAACGGGAATTCCGACAGGGTTCTGATGAGCGCCAGTTCTTCCTTCAACGTCAGATATGCCGAAAGCCCGTTATGATGTTCCGGTACGGTAATCCCCTCCGCTTCAGCCTTTCGAATAATGCTGCATATCCGGGCATGGGCGTATTGAACATAATAGACGGGATTGTCGCTATCCTGTTTTTTTACAAGATCCATGTCCACATCCAGCGGTGAGTCGTGGCTCTTGGTGAGAAATACAAAACGTGCCGCATCAACCCCCACCTCGTCCAGTAGTTCCTGGAGCGTTACAAAATTACCGGCCCGCTTGCTCATGCGGAGTTCCTGTCCATTCTGCCACAACTTGACCAGTTGTATCAACAGGACAGAGAACCATTCTTCGGGAATCGCGTGACTTATCAGGGCTGCCTTTACGCGAGGGACATATCCATGATGATCGGCGCCCCAGATGTTGATCGCCCGGGTAAACCCCCTGCGGTGTTTCTCCAGGTGATAAGCGATATCTGAGGCAAAATAGGTGAATTGGCCATCCCCTTTTCGAATAACGCGGTCTTTGTCATCTCCGAATTCAGACGTTTTGATCCAAAGAGCGCCCTCATGCTCATACAGGTGTCCCTCGTTCTGCATGGACGTCAATGTTTTTTCAAGCAATCCCGAAGCGAAGAGATCGCTCTCGCAGGACCAGACATCAAAATTGACCCTGAACCGGTCCAATGCCTGCTGAATCTCCTTCAGCATGATCTCGCTCCCGGTCCTGGCGAGGAAGTCTATGGCTTTATCGGGATCTTCCGGGTCTAAATCGGTTTTCCCCGAGAGGGTGTTCGCCAGATCGAGGATGTATTCGCCATGATAACCGTTTTCAGGGAAAACGAAGTCCGGGTTCTCTTTTTGCTTCAGGCGCGCCCAAATGGATTCACCCAGGATCTTAATCTGTAACCCCGCGTCATTAATATAAAATTCTCGAACGACCTGATGCCCGCAAAAGGAAAGAATCCGACCGAGTGTATCACCAAGGGCAGCGCCCCGGCCGTGGCCGAGATGGAGGGGCCCCGTAGGATTGGCACTGACGAACTCCAACAGAATTTTTTCGTCACACCCCATCTTACTGCGGCCATAATCCTCATGACGCTGAAGCATCTGATCCAGGATATGGCACCATTCTTCCGCCCGGATCGTAAAATTGATAAAACCGGGCCCCGCGATTTCCGTCTTTTCAAAAA
Organism: Deltaproteobacteria bacterium; assembly: GCA_019314425.1. GTDB lineage: Bacteria > Desulfobacterota > DSM-4660 > Desulfatiglandales > Desulfatiglandaceae > NaphS2. The sequence goes on from JAFCZI010000039.1 coordinate 11,497, forward strand.
AATGCGCCTCATTTTTCAGATTTTCTAAAATAATCGATGCGATCTCCCGGGGATTTCTTTTTTGACTCGATGCCAGGATCATGGGCAAATTGGTGGCGAAATGACCATGTTCGGAATTCTTGGGTACTTCGATGACATAATTCGGGAGTGTCGTCTCCTTGAGTTTGCCCTGCTCAAAGCAGCGGGAAAGGGTTTTTGTCAGGATTTCATTGACTCTATTTTTCATACGGGTGATTCCTTCCGGCAATCGTAGACATTTTGCGGGTCTCTTTTCATGGTTCCTCATTCTGGATGAATTTATTGCTGAACATAACCAAGGCAGCAGAGCCACAGGGTT
>JAFCZI010000252.1 GCA_019314425.1 Deltaproteobacteria bacterium
TGGTTTGATCCCCGGGCCCGTGTCCGACACGGTGATTTGAATGCTCTGATTCCTGTCCACCCCGAGAAACGCCACGGACAGCTCGCCCCCCCCCTGCCATGGCTTCCAAGGCATTCAAATATAAATTCAGAAGAACCTGTTTGATCCGGTCCGGGTCAATCTGCACGGAGTCGATACGGGGATCGCTTTTTACATTCAGGGTGATACCTTTCTGTCGGGCGTCCCCTTCAACCATTTTCATGGAATGGCGGATCAGGCCGTCCAGCGGTGTGGCCCTTCTCTTAATGGACATGGGCCGGGCAAATTCCAGGAGCTGCCCGATGACCCGATCAAGCCGTTCCACTTCCTGGATCATGATTTCGGCGGTCTGGTGGTCTTTTGGTGTATCACGGTACCGTTCTTTGAAGTAGGTGGCAAACCCCTTGATGGAGCTTAAGGGGTTCCTGATTTCATGGGCGACCCCTGCGGCCAATCTACCGATGGATGCCAGCCGCCGGCTCCGGGCAATTTCCCTTTTGAGGTGCCGGATCTCGGTTAAATCCCTGAAAAGGATCACCCACCCCAGGGCCGCGCCGTCTTCTCCCGTCGATGCCGTACCAATGACCTCCAGGGGCAGGGTCCTTTTATCGCTGAGAGACGCCTCCAACTCCCTGTTAATGGGTCCCGACTCCATTTTCAGGTGGTTGAAGAAATCCTGGAAAGAGAGGGGCAAAATTTCGGGGAGTTGTTTTCCAAAGGCCCGATGGGCGCTGATACCGAGCATGGATTCGGCGGTCTGGTTGAAAGAGGCGATCCGTTCTTCCGGATCAATGGCAACAAGTCCCATGGGCATGTTTTCAACCAGGTTGTCTGAAAAGGCTTTAACCCTGGAAAAGGAGGTTCTGGCGGAACGATAGGCCTGCGCCATAAACAGGGTTACGATGCCGGCAAACCCGATGAGGAGAAAAATGAAGCCCATGAAGATGCTGTGGCGAATGTCTTCACTGGCGGCATTTTCAACCGACGTCATGTCCAATCCCACAAAGATGACCTGGGCCCCGTGGCCTTGTGCCTTTTGGGGGGTCATATGACCCTGGCACCAGTCGCCGGAACCCATCCCCGAGCCACGTCCGCGGCTTCTGCCCTGCATAGGAACGAACTGGCGAAACACTTCAAAAACCTTTTTCCCCTCACCAGTATAAACCTCACGCCAGTGAAGGTTGTGGGATTGTGAAACCCGGAGTAAATCAAGGCTTTCGCCATAAAACTTTCCGATATTGACAGGATTGCTGTCGGCCAGAATTTTCCCACCCGCATCGGCCACCAGGATGTAAACGATATCCTTTTGCCGAGCGGTTTCCGAGAGCAATCGCTGTACCTGATCGCCACCCCATCGCATGCCCATCATACCGGTTCGGGCGCCAGCCTCAAAGGAGCGGATAAGCGCCGCCCCCTTCTCCTTTAGAAGGGAAATGGTGGTTTCCTTCCGGCGGTTGATCGAATCCACCGTCACGAAGAAGAAAATAGGCGCCAGGACCAGTACGGCGCCGATGATCACCCAGGGGGGGACCGAGAGCATTGGTTTCTTTTTGTTGATGTGACGCATCATAATGGCCCTGATAAGCAAGAACGGTACCAAAATCAAAAACCGGGTTCGGGACCGGAAATACGTTTACAGAAGCGCCGCAACCCGTCATCCATGTGGATACTTTGTACCCACACGGATACTTGAACCGGGTACAAAGTATCCTCTTTTTTAATTATCGGTGCAAGGCCAAAAATCGTGTTTCGGGTTATAAGATCTGAAAACCATGTCTTTTCAGGTGGTTGGATTTCATTCTGTTCATTTGGCACGACCCTTGCTTTATAACAGCTTCAAGGATTAAAAACTTTTAAAATTTTGGAGGTGCATCATGAAAAAATGGGTAACCGTTTTAGGCGTATTTTTGTTGGTTGGCGTTATGACTTATCCCGTCTTTGCGAGGGGTCCCGGATGGGGCTATGGAAGTGGTGGTCTCGGGTACTGCCGGCAGGATCAGAGGGGATATCCCGCCGTTTTCCCCGAGCAGCAACAGAACCTCAACCGTCTGGATCAGAACTTTGTCAATGAAACTTCAGCCACGAGAAACAACATCTGGAATAAACAAAATGAAATGACGGTTCTTTTAAATGGAGAAAATCCGGATCTGACACAATTGCGAACCCTGCAGAAGGAAATCAGTGGTCTGAAGGCGCAGATGGCCGAAAAACGCCTCGCCTACAGGCTTGAGACCCGCAAGGTAGCGCCGGAGGGTACTTACGGCGGGGGCTACGGCAGAGGCCGTGGCGGAAACCGTGGGAACTGGGGCGGTCGTTGCTGGAGTTAGCTTCCTCGTTGCAGTGGTTTTCCAGAATCTCAACATACCACAGTATACCCGACGATCCTGAAAAACCACTATGCTTTGTAGGAACCTTTTACAACGCCATCCTAGATGAATTTGTGACTTTTTACGAGACCATCAATGCCGTTCAACTGACGGATTTTTTTACCCATTACCGGGCCGGGGGGGATGCCCCTTACCCATTGAAATGCTTAAACCAAAGCCCACCGCCAGCAGTGTGACGGTACCGATGACGCCGATCATGCGGGAATGCCATGCACATTCAAGCCAATCCCATGTCTCAGGCAGTTCTCGGGCGAATGTGGCCCAAACGATGCTCGTGATGCTGGCCAGAACGGCGATACCGGCCTGCCATGGCTTTACCCGGGCGGACAATATGCCCAGAAGGAACAGCCCCACAAGTCCGCCGCCGGCGATACCCGCCAGCTGCCAGCCGGTTTCAAGAGCCGTTTGGACCTGAATCATGGCAAGACCCGTGATGGTTCCCAATGCCCCCCAGGCAACGGTATAAATCCTCAACATTTTGATGCTTTGTTTCTCGTGGGCGCCCGGGTTGATGTGGCGCTTATAAAAGTCAAGCAACGTCAAGGTCGAGACACAATTGAGTGATGAGTCGATACTGCTCATGGCAGCGGCAAATATGGCGGCAATGAGCAGCCCCCTGAGGCCCACCGAAAATTGTGTGGCGATGAAGTAAGGGTATATCTTGTCCCCTGTGAGCGCCCCTTCAAGTGATGATGGAAGCAGCTCCGCATTGGCGCTGTAGAAAGAAAAAAGGGCGGTGCCGATGAATAGAAAAAGTGCCGACACGGGAATATAGGCAATGGCCGCGATCCAGACGGAGCGCGACGCGGCTTTAAAGGGAAAAAGGAGTATCAATATGGCAATCAATGTGCTGGGAGTTGTGGGTGCCGGACAGATGGGTTCGGGAATTGCGCAGGTGGCTTCGGCCTACGGTTTGTCCGTTGTGATGAATGATATCAAGGACGAATTTGTGGAGCGGGGTTATCAGGCCATTGAGAAGAGCCTCGGACAGCTCGTAAAAAAAGAAAAGATTACCAAGGCGGAGCAACAAGCCATATTGGGAAGGATCGAGGCGTCCACATCCCTGGAGGACATGATTCGAGCGGACTATGTGGTGGAAGCGGCCACGGAAAATGAGGCCCTCAAATTGAAAATATTTGAGGATCTGGATGGATTCTGTAAACCCGAGGCCATACTGTCCTCAAACACCTCCTCCATCTCCATTACCAAAATTGCCGCCGTCACAAAGCGACCGGGAAAAGTCATCGGTATGCATTTCATGAATCCTGCCCCCCTGATGAAGCTGGTGGAGATCATCAACGGCCTGGCAACGGACGATGAGACCGCCCGGACAACCCGGTACCTGGCGGTAAAAATGGGAAAAACGCCGGTACCGGCCAACGATTTCCCGGGATTTGTGGCCAACCGTATTCTGATGCCCATGATAAATGAGGCGGTATACGCCCTGTACGAAGGCGTGGGTGAAGCCAAAGACATTGATGAGATTATGAAACTGGGGCATGAACCATCCCATAGGTCCCCTCGCGCTGGCGGATTTGATCGGACTGGATACCTGTCTGGCGATTCTGGACGAAAAACAGGCTGCGGATTTTATGCCTACTGAAATATGGGCCGGATCACGTTTGATGGCGTCGTAAAAAGTCCCATCTACTGCGTTGCATTGATTTTTCAGAATCTCAACATATCACATGTATGCCCGACGATCCTGAAAAACCACTACGCCTTGTATATGGAACCTTTTACAACGCCATCTACAGATGGATTTGTGACTTTTTACGAGTGCATCACGTTTATGGCGAGGCCCTTAATCGAAAAAAGATAAAATGTCGATTTGCAAAGACCCTTTTTTTTTGATATGATGCCGGGAGAATAGAGCCGGGTTTGACGATCGGTCGGAAAAC
>JAFCZI010000253.1 GCA_019314425.1 Deltaproteobacteria bacterium
TCTACTGCGTTGCAGTGATTTTTCAGAATCTCAACATACGACATGTATGCCTACGATCCTGAAAAACCACTACGCCTTGTATATGGAACCTTTTACAACGCCATCTGTAGATAGACCCGTGACTTTTTACGAGACCATCAACGATGAAAAACGACAGAGAAACAATCTACCTGCTGGATGGGAGCTCGTATATTCACCGGGCTTATCACGCGATCAGGAATCTGCAAAACGCAAGCGGTTTCCCCACCAATGCGATTTTCGGGTTTACACAGATGATCCTCAAGCTTCTTTCGGATAAAAAACCTGAACGTCTGGCCATCGTTTTTGATATGAAAGGTCCGACTTTCAGACATGAAATCTACGAGGAATATAAAGCCAATCGTCCCCCCATGCCGGAAGACATGGTGGTGCAATTGCCTTTCATCCGGGAAGTGGTGAAAAATCTCGGAATTGCCATGCTGCAAGAATCGGGTTTTGAGGCGGATGACATCATCGGAACCCTGGCGCGAGTGGGCGAGTCGGAAGGTTTCAACGTGGTGGTGATATCCGGCGACAAGGATTTCAGGCAATTGATCGGCCCCCGGGTCTCCATGTGGGACACCATGAAGGACAAAATTACCGACTACGATTCCCTGAAAGCGGCTTACGGGTTTGAGCCGGAGAAATTTATCGATGTCATGGGCCTTTCGGGTGACAGCTCGGACAACATCCCCGGTGTTCGCGGTGTGGGGGAGAAGACAGCGGTGTCGCTGGTTCAGGAATTCGGATCCTTTGAAGGGGTTTTTGAAAACCTGGGTGACATAAAGAAAAAGAAGTTGAAAGAAACCTTAGGTGTTTCTCACGATGTGGCGCTCTTGAGCCGGAAACTGGTGACCCTTGACCGTTTCGTTCCCATCTCTACGGATCTCGATGCTCTCAAGGTGGGGGAACCGTCCCAGGAGGCACTGGCCGATCTTTTCAGGGACCTTGAATTCAGGGATCTATGGGACCGGTTTGCGTTACGGGGGGAACCGGTCCCGACGGAATATGAACTGTGTTTGAACATGAGGGATGTGAAAACCCTTGCCGACAGGATCAGGTCAGCGGGGCTGCTCGCCATTGATACGGAAACCACCGGCACGGATCCCATGCAGGCTGATCTGGTGGGTGTCTCTTTTTGTTTGGAGGAGGGTAAGGCGTTTTACCTTCCCCTGACGCATTATTATCTGGGGGTTCCTGAACAGGTTTCGTGGGCTGACGCGCGGGATGTTTTAAAAGAAGTTCTGGAAGATGATGCCATCTTAAAGGTGGGACAGAACATTAAATATGATGCCTGCGTGTTGAAACGCCACGGGGTAGCGTTGGGCGGGATTTCATTTGACACCATGATCGCCTCCTATGTGATTAACCCCGGTTTGAGGCAACACAATCTGGATGCCCTGTCGCAGCGCTATTTGAACCATAAGATGATCTCTTTCCAGGATGTGGTGGGAAAGGGAAAGAATGCGCGCGGTTTTGCGGAGGTTTCGGTTGAGAAAGCCTGCGAATATTCCTGTGAAGACGCGGACATAACTTTTCGATTGAAAAAGGTCCTGGCGGAAAAAATCGGGGAAGAGCAAAACGAGGCGCTTTTTAATGATCTGGAAATGAAGCTCCTGCCCGTTCTCCTGGACATGGAGATGACGGGCGTCAAAATTGATACGGCGCTTTTTGAGACCATGTCCGCTGAATTTGCCGTGGAAATGAAAGCGGTGGAGCAAGCGATTCTGGCCGAGGCCGGCATGGCATTCAACCTTAACTCTCCGCAACAGCTGGGAAAGGTATTGTTTGAAGTCCTGAAACTTCCCGGAGGGAAAAAGACCGCCAAAACCAAACGGTATTCCACGGATGTCAAGGTCCTTGAAAAACTCTCCGAATCCTACGGGATTGCTGTGGACCTGCTCCGTTTCAGGTCCCTGGCCAAACTGAAATCCACCTACCTGGATGCGCTGGTTAAAATGGTGAACCCTGAAACCGGAAGGGTCCACACCTCGTTTAACCAGACCGTTGCCGCCACGGGCCGGTTGAGCAGCAGCAATCCCAACTTGCAGAATATTCCCATCCGGGGTGAAGCGGGAAGAAAGATTCGAAGGGGGTTTGTGGCCGATGTGGGAAAGATTCTGGTGGCGGCGGACTACAGTCAGATTGAATTGCGTGTGTTCGCCCATTATTCCCAGGATCCTGCATTCATGGCGGCGTTCGAAGAGGATCAGGATATCCATACCCGAACCGCCCGTGAGGTATTGGGGAATGAAACGGGTGAGGTGACCCCCGAAATGCGGCGCATTGCCAAGGCCATCAATTTTGGTATTATCTATGGCATGGGACCTCAAAAACTCAGTGAAACGCTGGGCATATCCAAACAGGTGGCCAGAGATTACATCGATGCCTACTACGATCGATACCGGGGTGTGAAACGGTTTAAGGAAAAAGCCATTGAAACTGCCGGGAAAAATGGCTATGTTACCACCCTTTTTAATCGCAGGCGCTATCTGCCGGATATCTCTCACAACAACAACAGAATCCGATCGGAAGCGGAGCGGATGGCGGTCAACACCCCCATTCAAGGGACGGCGGCGGATTTAATCAAAAAGGCCATGATACAGATCCACAATCGCTTGAGGGAAGAGCGCTTCCGGTCAAAGATGATTTTGCAGGTGCATGATGAGCTGCTCCTGGAGGTGCCGCAAGAAGAGGTGGACCGTCTCATTCCCATGATCAGAGAAGAGATGGAAGGGGTCTATCCGTTGCGGGTTCCTTTGAAAGTGGACATTAATCAGGGTCTCAACTGGGATGAGGCGCACTGAAGTTTTAGGTTTTAGGTGTCTTTAATGGACGCATGATCTTAAATCCTAAATCTTAAAACCTAAAACTTAACACCTTTATTTAACAGGGATTTTACCATGTCGCATATTTTTGGCCCGGTTCCTTCCAGGCGATTGGGTTTGTCATTGGGGGTGGATTTGATCCCTCACAAGACCTGTACCTTTGACTGCCTTTACTGCGAGGTGGGCAGAACGACGAACAGAACCATCACCAGCAGCCCGTTCACACCTGTGGATGAGATACTCAGCCAGCTTGACAACAGGCTCGCGACATGTTCTCCCGACGTGATCACACTGGCAGGCTCAGGTGAGCCGACGCTTCATTCTGAAATCCACCATATCATCTCAGGCATCAGGAAATTGACCGATACCCGGATCGTGATTCTCACCAACGGATCTCTTTTCTGGGATGACGCTGTACGGGAACGTGTTCTGGGGGCGGATCTGATCATGCCCACCCTGTCCAGTGCCGTTTCAAGCACATTTCAAACGATCCATCGTCCCCATCCTGATCTGACGCTGGATTGCATTGTGGACGGTTTGAAACAGTTGAGATCGGAATTTAATGGCCTTATCTACCTGGAAGTCATCCTCCTGGCAGGGATTAACGATACCGAAGAAGAGATGAGGGCCTTGAAGCCGTTGATACGGCAGATTCAACCGGAAAAAATTCAATTGAACACCGTGGTACGTCCGCCGGCGGATGTGTGCGCCAAAGCCCTTGACAGTAGGAGGCTGGAAGAGATAAAGCTTTTTCTGGGGGAACGCGCGGAAATCGTGGTGGATATCGGCGCTGCACAAAGCGCAATGGCGCGCGATACCAAAGGGAAGGGGCTACTGGAGATGGTCAGAAGAAGGCCCCTTCGGCTAAAGGATATAGCCCATTCCATGGGGTTATCCATGGATGAAGTGGAGAGCCTGGTTAAGGGGCTGCTCCTCAAGGGTTATCTTCGCCGGCAGGACCACTCGGGAGAGATTTTTTACATGGGCAATGAAGTGGGTCGAAGCTGAAAAAGAGGAACATGTGCGATTGCCTGTTGGCGATTGGTCCTCAGGAGAAAATATGAGTGAAACTGTATTTACCGTTATGGAATTGAACAAGAATTATGTAAGCGCCTTTCTGTATATCAC
>JAFCZI010000254.1 GCA_019314425.1 Deltaproteobacteria bacterium
AGATATATTGACAGTTTTTAAGGCCATCAAATACTGCAATGTCTCCTCTATTTAGACAGCGGTTTTAGTTTTATAGTTAATATAGTTATTCCAGGATGTCAAGAAAAAAATTCAAGAAATATGGTATTTATAAAAATAAAATAAATAGAATAACTATAATAACTATAATTTTCGGCTTGGAAACACAAATTCCTCCTGCTATGGGTGCGTGGAATTCCATCCGATTTAGTGAAATATGGCGGGCAGAATTGATGGTCCCGTAAAAAGTCACGAATCTATCTATAGATGGCGTTGTAAAATGTTCCATATACAAGGCGTAGCGGTTTTTCAGGATCGTAGGGCATACAGGTAGTATGTTGAGATTCTGAAAAACCACTGCAACGCAGTAGATGGGATTTTTTACGACGCCATCAGGATTAAGGGGTGGTTTCTTTGTGAACGGGGAGGATAATGGTGAAGGTGGTCCCTGAATCTATTTGACTTTCGACCTTGATATCTCCCCCATGATCTTTTATGAAGCCGTAACAGACGGATAGACCCAAGCCCACGCCTTTTACACTGTCTTTGGTTGTGAAAAAGGCGTCAAAGATTTTATTGAGGTTTTCTTCTCTGATGCCGGTTCCGGTATCGGAGATTCCTATGTGAATATTATCGTCCACACCTGTTGTTGCGACCGTCAGCGTTCCCCCATCCGTCATGGCATCCCTCGCGTTCGAGATCAGATTCAAAAAGACCTGCCTGAGCTGGTTTTTGGAGGCGTAAACCTCTCCGAGGTTTTTCTCCAGGGAAACCGAGATGCCGATGCTGTGTTCCCTGAGTTGCTTCTCGTGAAGAAGAAGTATTTCATCCAGGATCACATTGATGTCGGAAGGTTGCTTTTTTTCTTCATCAGGCTTGGAAAATGAGAGCATCTTTCGGAGCATTTCAGAAAGCCTTTCCGTTTCAGAAAGGGCCATCTCCAGGATCTTTCTTCTTTTGTTCTGTGGAGAAATCTCAGTTTTCAGCAGCTCCAGGGTATTCATGATTCCGTAAAGGGGGTTGTTCAGCTCATGGGCAATCTGTGAAGTCAGACGCCCCATGGCCGCCAATTTTTCAGACTGCAACAATTGCTCCTGGGTCTGGCGGAGCTTTCGCTCCATATTCAACCGTTCTTCCAGGTCCACGAAAATGCCCACAGACGCCGCTTCGACGCCGTCGGCGTCATAAATGATGGCGGACGAGAGGTTCCCTTCAATCACCTCGCCATCCTGTTTTACATAGACCATGGGGTAGGATTGCAGTTTGCCAACCGGGCCGTGGTCAGGGCTCCGCATCCTCTGCATCACCTTTTTGGCTGTTCCCTCCGGATAGATGTTGTCGATCTTCATTTTGCCGATTACTTCCGCTGCTTTGTATCCAAGGGTTTCTTCCGCGGCCTGGTTCCAGATGATGATGTTCCCTTTCATATCGGTTGCCATGATGGCGTTGGGGGAACTCTGAATGCTTTTGTTCATGAAGTCATTGGCCTTCCGGAGTTCCATTTCCTGGTGGATGAGCTGCTGGCGCAGCCGGTTTTCTTCGGTCACATCCTTGCTGATCCCCACCGTGCCCAGGACACGGTCATCGCTGTCGCGTAGTTCGGCTAAAGAGAGGCTGATCTCCACCTCTTGGCCATCTTTGGAAATCAGGGTGGCCGGGTAGTTGCTCACAAATCCCCTTGCCTTCACTTCGGCCATGAGCCCGTGTCTTTCTTCAGGGGTCTTCCACAGACCTTCAATGTCCGTGCCCAGAACATCTTTCTGGCTGTAGCCTAACATATTTTCGGCGCCGGGGTTGAATGTAACGACCTTGCCTTGGAGATCGGTGGTGATGATCATGTCAGAGGAGTTGATGATGATGTTTTCCAGATATTCTTTGTTCCGGCGCACCTCTTCCTGCAAGGCGACCCGTCTCGTTACGTCCCTGACCCCTTCGATAACCTGAACGATCTCGCCTTTATCATCCAAAATAGGCGTGGCCATGATTTCTTCAAAGATTATGCCTCCGGCCCTATCTTTATGCTCATGTATAACCGAACAGTTCTCACCAGTGGCGAACACCTCTTCAAAAGGGCAGTTATGATTTCCCCCATGACACGGCTCTGTGGCATAGTGGGTGATTTCGTAACACGGTTTCCCCAAAACAGCCTCTTCGTTTGACCCGCTTTCCCTCAAAAAGGTTTTGTTTACCCTATATATGGTACGATCTTTATTGAGCACGATGATCTTGTCCGCAAGAGAATCTATGAATCTCTGGGACCAATCCCGCTCCTTTCCGAAGGCCTTTTCCGATTCCTCGCGGGGTTTCGGTTCTTTGTCCCCGAAACATTCCCTGAGTTTTGATCTGAGGCGGTTTTGCATGTCCCGGGGTATTTCTTCCCGTGCGCTTTTTTTGCAGAGGTTGACGGTTTTTTTCAAGGCATCAACGCATACCCTGCATTCCGGGCATGTTTTGAGATGTGCTTCGATATGTCGGCAGACGTCGAGGCTGAGTTCCCCGTCCAGATACTCGGAAATCCTTTCAAAATTTTTCCGGCAGTCCTCCTTCATGCGATTTTCCCTTCACTGTATGAGTGGGAAATTTTTTCCCGCAGTGCCAAACGTGCGCGGTGGAGCCGGGTTTTCACCGATTCGATGCTGATCCCCAGGATGTCGGCGGTTTCTTTGGTGCTGAACCCTTCAGTGTCCCTGAGATTGAACACCAGCTTGTATTTATGCGGAAGGGTTTTGATGGCATTGTTGATGACCGTTTTCATTTCGGCTTGTAGCACTTTGGCTGACGGGTCATCGGACCAGTCGGGAATGTCATAGGTCTCAAAGGTTCCGTCTTTGTTCATAAAGGATTCCAGGGACAGTTCCCGGTCCGGTTCGCATTTTTTCTTTCGCCGTTTTCGAATGCAGGCAGAGGCGGCAATTTTGAACAACCAGTTTTTCAGTTTGGTTTCTTCCCTGAAGCTGTTCAAATACTTGAAGGCATTGAGGAAGGTATCTTGCGTAATATCTTCGGCGTCCTGGAGTTGCCCGCACATCTTGAGCCCGAAAGTGAAGATCCGGTTTTCATATCGATCCACGATGGTTTCCATGGCTTTCATGGACCCCTCTTTGAACTGAGCGATCAGGTGGTGATCCGTCATGTCTGTGGCGATGGCTGTCACGGTTGTGTTTTCCCATTGAAAATCATGCATATTTTCCGGTGATTTTTCATCATTTGAGGTGGCTTCAACATCTTTCTTGAAATGCCGCCACGGTAAATGTATTCTACACATTGCTGATCTCATGGGAAGGATTATTTTTTTACAAATTCGAAAAGAGATTCCCTTGCGTATTTTCATCTATATTTTCAAACGGTTTTTCGGACATCTCAAAAGGGAACGTTTTCATCGGGTGGTGATCATGGTGCTTCTGCTGGTTGTGGGCGGCGGCGCGGCACTGGGTGTTTTTGAGAAAAATCTGAGCTTCTTTGATGCGCTGTGGTGGTCGGTGGTAACGGTGACAACGGTGGGGTACGGTGATATTTCGCCGGTAACGCTCGGCGGGCGAATTGTGGGTGTGTTGTTGATGCTGTTGGGAATCGGTTCCATCGGTATCCTGACCGCTACCCTTGCCGGTCTATTCGTGGAGAACAGGCTTATGGAAAATCGGGGTATGAAAAAGGTGCGAGTGGAAAACCATTTTGTGATCTGCGGCTGGAATTTCAATGGCGCCGACATTGTCTCAGAATTAAGGTCCGATAGAAAAGGAAAGGACCGGCCTCTTGTGGTGGTGGCATCTCTTGAGGAAAAGCCCCTGGATGATCCGAATCTCCACTTTGTAAAGGGTGAGGTAAATCGGGAATGCCTGGAACGAGCCAATATGAAGGCGGCCAAGGTTGCCATTCTGCTGGCCGATGACCACTTGAATGCGGAAGCCAGGGACGCCCGTACCATTTTGAATGCTCTCACCATCAAGTACCATTTTGAATGCTCTCACCATCAAGAATCTTTATCCGAAGGTTTATATTTGCGCTGAACTGATCGGGTCTGAAAACGTTGATCACGGCCGTATGGCCGGCGCCGACGAAATCATTGTGAGCGGCGAGTTGAGCACCAATCTGCTGGTGCGGGGTGCTCTGGATCATGGCATTACACGGATGATTACGGAGCTGGTCAGCAACCGTTACGGTGATGAACTCTACAAAATAAAAGTTCCCGCATATCTGGCGGGATCCGCTTTTCTGAAAGTGATGTCAAAATTGAAAGAGGAGCACGATGTGCTTTGCTTGGGGCTGGAAAGGGGCGAGGATGGAAAACTGATCCCCAATCCGGAAAAAGGCTACCGGGTTGGGGCATCGGATTACTTGGTCGTGATATCGGACAAACGCCCCCGGATTTCTTGAAAAGTGACAAAAGATTTGAAGATTAAAAAGGGGGCAGAGCCCTTTGTTTCCCCTGCTTTGGGTGCTACATTTTAATGCGAAAGGAAAGGCTGATTCGCTTATTTCCCCAACGACAACTACACTTACCCATTTATTGGTGGGGCAAGACAGGAACTCAGGAAAGGGTTACCCTATAACATTAAATCTTTTTCCCATACTGCCCGTTTTTCTAAACCTCTGGCCACCGCCGGAGATCGTCGAAAAGCTGCATGGGAGTATGCTGATACCAGACCTGTGGAAAAGCGTCACGATTACTTGGAAAGGCGAGGTGTTTTTCTTGAATCGATTTTGGCTGATCGGTTTACCGGAGTCGTCAGGTTAAACGAGAGGGTGAAATGGGTTACCTTATCGAAGAGCAATTGGCAAAAAAACTTGGAGATTTGCCAGAGGACTATGATATCAACAGCTAATAGAAAATTG
>JAFCZI010000255.1 GCA_019314425.1 Deltaproteobacteria bacterium
TGCCAATATGCCGATCATCAGCGTTACGACGACCAATTCGATAAGGGTAAAACCCTTTTTATCGGTATGAAGGAGATTTATATGGCGTATAGGGTTTGGCATCTTGAATGAGGTGGCCCGGTCCGGAAAAGGTTATCAGTGTCTGGATGAAAAATCCTAGTTTCTATAGCCTCTTGCGTGAGTATGGGATAGAATTTATTTTGTGTCAAGGGATTGTTTTTGGACTGTGAGGTATCAGACTGATGCGGCAAAGCCGCAGTTTTAGGTTTTAAGTTTTAAGTTTTTCAACCAATGAACTTCTAGTTTTTAGGTGACGGAAAACCAGGTGATAAGGTGCTAAACATACAGCTCCGCTCTTTGAATTACACAAACCATTCAAGATTGATGGTGTTGTAAGCAGTTCCCTCTGCTGTGTTTCGGTGGTTTTTCAGAATCTCAATATATGCCTGTGATCCTGAAAAACCACTACGCCGTTTTACCCTCTTTTCGACGCACTGCGTGGGAACGAGTGGCGCTTTTGGCTTCCCAGATCAATACCTGCGGTTTTTCTTTCAGTAGGGAGTGAGGCGTCAAGGGGCGCGAAACGTCAAGGGGTGACGCGCCGGGGTTGACCCCTTTTAGAATCTTTTAGAATGAGCGCTGCCGCAACAGGGGTTGACGCCGTAGCGCAGATGTACAGCGGAATCCCCACCGCCAGCATAAGCAGCATGGATGACAAACGTCATTTCAGTCCCATTTTTTTCTGAATCACGGGGGCTCCGGTTGAAAGCACCGGTATCCGAAGCCCCCGTTGTCAAAAAGATGATTTTTGTTTAGGTTACGGTCGTTTTATCCAGTTCCGCCATGCGTCTCTGAATGTTGTCCAGTGCTGATTTTATTTCGGCTGCCTGTGCTTTCAGCATGCCGAGTTCATCCGCACGATTCACGTTGTCGGGTGCATTGTACTGAGGGGCGTTCCCTGCCGGGTTGCCACCCGCTCTGCGGAAACCGCCGCCGCCGTATCCCCGACCTCTGCCGCCGCCCTGTCCTCGACCGGACCCCTGCCGACCATAATTCGGCTGAAATCCTGAGTCTGCACCGGTGCAGTAACCGCGTCCACCGCCCGTCATGGGGCCTTCCCCCATGGGTCCTGTTCTATTAAATCCAGGCATCTATATATCACCTCCTTTCTTTTTAAGGGGGGCCGCCTCGACCCCGCCGCCGTCTTCTGCAGTCCCGCGAAGGCATTTCAAAATGTCCTCCCTCAATCCGAAGACCTCTTCCCAGGACCAGGGTTTCCGCCACCGTTTTCCTGGCTTGAGTCAGGATTCGGCCGAAGGTTTGTCTTGAGACATTCATTCGTTCGGCCGCTCCTTCCTGGGTGAGGCCTTCGTAATCGCGCAGGCGAATGGCTTCCAGGCCCTCAAGGGGAAGAAAAACGTCTTCCCTTCCTTTCGAATGAAAGGGATGAGGGCGGAACCTGTCCACAATGGGAGGACCATCAATAAATCTCAGCTTTCGCGGTCTGGGCATAACGACCCCTTTTCTTTATGAGCATTTGACCATAACTTAAGGTGCCGTCCATGGCTTGTCAAGAACTATTTTGAGCATATGCTCATTTAAGGCCTCTGCAGGACGGGCCCATCAGCAAATGCAATTGATTGTAAATGTTGGAAGTTTTAACGAATGGTCACTATATCGCCGAAAGCCTAAAATGCCGATTCCCCGGCTTCGCGTATCTTTTCCTGTTCAGGTAGTTTTCTGGCTTTTTCGATTGCCAGCATTTCCTCCAGGTTGTTTACATAATAAATGCAGAAAAGATACTCCAGGTTGCCCAGCCTGTCTTTGGTCGATGATACGATAAAGAAGTCTTTGCCGTCCTTCCAGAAAAGGGTTCGGCCATTCTCATCATCCCATTCGAACTGTTCCGGCGGGCCATATTTTTCTTTGATGGTTTCAACAATCGCGGCAGCGCCAGGTCCGGCGGATATCTTGAAAAAGAGTGGCATCCCCGTGTCATTTGAAAAATAGAGTGTTATATTGATGAAGGGCGTTTCCTTCAAACGCGCATAGCGGTACATGAGTTTGGTGGTATTGTGTTCGATGCGCTGACCTTCAGGCAGGTTCAGCTGACGGTTCAGATTGAAAAGCGGTGGAAAATGTTTTTTGAAAAACGCATTTGAGTAAATGGTCAGATCAATGACGTTCTGTCGGCTGATGGCATCGGAACCGAGCTTTTTTCCCAGTTTCCGGCGCACGGCGCTCGAATAGTGCGAATTGGCGCCCAGGCCAAAGAAGGAAAATCCCCGTATAATGTCCGGTTGCGGTGGTGTTTTGGAATCTTCATTGCTGCAACCGAAGTTCAGGCATACCAGGATGGCGACGAGCCACATGGTCAAAAGCATCAATGGTCTGTGTTGATTCATTTCAAAGGTCTCTTTTCGAGTGTAACGATGCGGATTCAGGACCATTTGTTGAGCATGAGATCCAGGATCGCTGCATCCATATCTTTAAGTCCCGTCGTGCAGTCTATTTCTCTTGCACCTTTTTCGCAACTGCTATATTTTGTTGGGTGAAGTTCTCGATGATTAAAAATTTTACAGTAACGATACACAACATGAAGGAGGGGGTTATATGACCGGTCTAATGGATATTATCAAGGGAAGGCGAAGCATTCGGAAATATGAAGACAAGGAAATTCCGGAGGAACTGCTCAACCAGATTCTGGAATCCGTCCAGTGGGCGCCGTCCTGGGCCAACACGCAGTGCTGGGAAGTGATTGTGGTGAAAGACCAGGGTGTTAAAGAGACGCTTGCGGAAGTTTTGCCCAAGACCAACCCCGCACGAAAGCATTTTACCGAAGCGCCCGTGATACTGGTGCTGTGTGGCAAACTCGGGAACGCCGGCTATATCAAAGGTCAGGTGACCACCAAATTCGGGGACTGGTTCCTGTTTGATCTTGGCCTTGCCGCTCAGAACCTGTGCCTGACAGCCCATAACCTGGGGTTAGGAACCGTCATTACCGGACTTTTTGACCAGGTGAAAGCAGGTGAGATATTGGGGGTTCCCGAAGGTTATGAACTGGTGAGTTTGATTCCGGTAGGCTATCCGGCCCATGAGTCAAAAGCGCCAAAACGGCGGGAGATCAGCGATTTTACACACCACGACAAGTTTTAAGATCCTGATCACCTGGTTTTTCGTCACAAAAAAACAAGAAGTCCATTGGCTGGAAAACTTAAAACTTAAAACTCAAAACCTAAAACTGCGGCTCTGCCGCGTTAGTTGCATCAACATGGGGTTTCCAGTTTATTGTCTGATGAGGGGAGGCAGATCGCTATGATGACGGGCCGTTTTTTTTCATGGAACAATGCCACGGACTTTTTTCATAACCGTCGTGGTTCTGCGACGATATGGTTGATTGCGGCCATTTGTTTTGGGGTTGTTTTTCTGGGGATCGTTTTTCTGCTCTCAGGGAACAAGATGCCGGACCGGAAACCGCCAACGGTTCCGGCTAAGTTTCAAGCAGAAATCCAAGAATCCATTAAGCCACGCGTCGCTTCAAATGAGGCGCCGGTGGAAATTGAAACGCCTGATCCGGAACCCGGCGTTGTGTTGGAAAAAGAGTTACCGGAAAAACCGGAGGAACCCTTAAACGCCGATTCTTCCAGTGTACAGGATGTGCCTCCCGAAGACCTTCCCGGAAAGGGAATTCCGGCTCAGTATCCGGATAAGCGGGAACCGGTTGTTTCGCTGGCAGCGCCGAAAACCCCCGAAGTTCTTTCAACGCTTCCACCTGTAAAACCGCCGTTGCTTGCTGAAAAATCTGAGCTCACTGGTAAACAGTTGGATCCCGGGCATAAAAAAGCGTCGCCTGCCAGTCCCAAAAGTGAGAACAAAGGGGTGATTGAAGGGATTCGTACTGTGGTTTCAGACCCCCATCATGCGCAGATTATCTTTGAACTCAATGGTTACTAT
>JAFCZI010000256.1 GCA_019314425.1 Deltaproteobacteria bacterium
GTTTTCTACGTTGTGATAACAGGCACATAGCTCACTATGCACCTGCCATCACGCCTTGAAAACGAACAAAAGTTCTGCACGATATACGTATATTATTTTCTTCCAGTTCCCTCAATGATCTCAATGGCGTCAGCGCCGCATTCCCGGGCCGCACGCCGGACAATCTCTTCATATTGCTCCGGGACTTCGTCAACTTTCACGATTGATTTCAATTCGTTTTCGTCGTATTCAAACACTTGCGGACAAAGATCGTTGCAATTCCGGTCTCCCATGCACTGACTTGAGATGATGGCTTTCATGATTTTCTCCTTTTCTTGAATGGAATGACAATAAACGATAATGTAAACGAGGTGGGTTGAAAATGAGCAAGATCCACCACCACGAATACCGGCTCAGGACACTGATGTCAATCATTGTGATGCAAAAACAGCATTTTTCGCCGGGGGCCTTAATCCCTATAACCTGCTTTTAGGTGTCACAAAAAAAAGAAGTTCATTGGCTGGAAAATCTAAAACTCAAAACTGCGGTTCTGCCGCATTTGGAGGATATATGCAGAATCTGTTTAAAACAACCGACGATCTTTTAAAATCACTGACGCCGCTTGAATTCAGCCATCCGGTGACCCACATCTACAACCCCCTCAAATACGCCAGATCAGCCTATGATGAATATCTCAAGGCATACGGGGGAAGACCGAAGGAGGTGCTGTTGCTGGGGATGAACCCGGGCCCCTGGGGTATGGTCCAGACCGGCGTCCCGTTTGGTGAAATCTCTGCTGTAAGGGATTGGATGGGAATACCGCCACACCATGGCGTGCCCGAGATGTTTCATCCCAAACGGCCGGTGGAAGGATTTTCGTGCAAAAGGCGTGAAGTCAGTGGAAAGCGGCTCTGGGGCTGGGCAGAAAGGGTGTTCGGTGCGCCTGAAAACTTTTTCAGCCGTTTTTTTGTGGCCAATTACTGCCCCCTGATGTTTCTTGAGGAAAGCGGCCGGAACCGAACGCCGAACCAGATCCCCGTAGCTGAACGAAAGCCGCTTCTTGCCCCCTGCGATCAGGCATTGCGTGAAACCGTGCTGTATCTTCAGCCCCGCCATGTGGTGGGGATTGGCGCATTTGCTGCGGATCGGGCGAAGGCGGCTCTGGGGGGGCTTGATGTAACCGTGGGCCGAATTACGCACCCCAGCCCGGCCAACCCGAAGGCCAACAAGGGCTGGGAGGAGTGCATTGTTGCGGAGTTCGCCCAAATGGGAATTGAGGGCGTCGGCGCATGAATGGAATCTGAAGCGGCAGAGCCGCAGCTTTGAGTTTTAGGTTTTCCAGCCAATGAACTTCTTGTTTTTTGTAACAGAAACTCGGATGCTAAGGCACTATTGAGTCTTTTCCAATTGCTTTTCCACCACGGCCTTGAGATTTTTCATATCCCGGTTCTGAATACGCCTGCCGTTCATGAAAACCGCCGGTATGCCTTTGACCTCGATCTTCTGCCCTTCTTCATAGTCCAGGTTGATTTTTTTCAGTATTACCGGATCCTGACGGTCTTTGTTGAACCGCGCTTCGTCCAGCCCCAATTTCTGGGCGATGACCGTAATTTTTTTGTCGTTAAGGGTTCGGTAGTGCCTAAATAATTCGTCATGAAATTCCCAGAATTTTCCCTGGCGCCCCGCAGCAAGGGCTGCTGCTGCGGCTTTTCTGGCGAATTTGTGATTGCTCAGGGGGAAATTCTTGAAAACGACCTTGACTGATTTCGGGTATTGCTTGAGCAACTGCTCAAGTTCAGGGGCTAGCCTGGCGCAGTAAGGTCACTGGAAATCGCTGAAAACAGCGAAAACCACCGGTGCATTCCGGGGGCCTTTGAACGGTGAACCCGCCGTGTTAATCTCCACAAAAAAATCCAGAGCTATGACTCGGATTGTCTTCTCCGAGCGGCTGGTGATAAAAAGTCGACGTCCCTGTGGGTCCATTTTGATTTGATCCACCTGATCTCCCACATGGATTTTATTTTGCAGAACACCGTTTTGATCAAACACGGAAATATTTCCCTTGTTCGTCAACACAAATATATATTTGCCGTTCGGTGTTGCCACCACATCCAGAGGCGGATTGTCCAGGGTCAGTTTGTGCTGAAGGTCCATTTTCACCCCGGCAAAAGGGGTGGATACCATGGCAAAAAACATGATTCCGATGAATAAAAATAACAATTTTAAGCAGTTTAGTTTCATTTCGCTCCTCTCTTTCATGCTCATTTCTGAAGACCAATCCTTATGGTGGACGCCCAATCCCCGACCACGATCTGTGGGGCGAGTCCAGAATGGACCTGAAATTAAAACATCCGATCCCATAAATCACGGAAAAAATGATGGGCGGGGTTTACGGGGTCTATTTTTTTGTCAAACGGAAAACGCCGTCCCATATCTCTCCGGGTGCTACGGGGGGATTTTCTTTGCAGCCCCGGCAACGGTTGGTATAAACCTGACTCGGTGTGGTCTTCCCGTCGGGAACCCGCTCAATTTCCGCCGCTTTTTCAAACGCCGCGATGGCCTGGTCCCACGCCATGTTGAGATAATGGTTCATGCCAAGGTCAAACAGCGTGATTAAATCCTTTTCCCCGGGGGTCAGCCCGCCTTTCATGGCACAGAGCTCATAGACGCGAACCGGTTCGGATTTTCCCATCACGGCAATGGTGTCGATAAAACGGACTTCCACCATGTCAAACACCCGTTTTACGTGACCTTTGTCATCGGTAATTTCACACTTCAGGGTGTCTTCGCTGACCAGGATGTAAACGCCGTACTGCTTGCCGGCTTCCTCCAGCCTTGCCGCCAGGTTCACGGGATCTCCCATCATGGTGTAGTTCATCCGCATGGCGCTGCCCATATTGCCGACCACGATTTCACCCGTGTTGATTCCCACGCGCATCTTCATGGAATGAACGATTATGGGCCATTTATCGCCCGGTTGCCACTCTGTGGCCGCAAGGCCTTTGGTATTGCGATCTGCATCATGGGGATTCTGTTTTTCTTTTCCCCACTTTTCACACAGGCCGTGAGTGCCTCCTGCATGGAAACGGCCACACGGCACGCCCTGAGAGCGTGGTCGGGGACTTCCATGGGCGCCCCGAAAAAAGCAATAATGGCATCCCCTTCGTATTTGTCCAGGGTTCCCATTTCGTTGATGAGAATATCCGTCATGGCTGAGAGGTACTCGTTGATCAGCTCCACCAACTGATCGGCCGTCAATTTTTCGGAAAAGGTGGAAAATCCTTGAATATCGGTGAAATAGGCGGTAATGGGCCGGGCTTCTCCGCCCAGGGTCGGCATGGCCTTGTTCCGGTACATTTCATCAATAATCTCGGGCGCAAGGTAGCTGGAAAAAGTCGTTTTCAAGAATTTCTTGTCTTTTTGTTCCGTTAAAACCTTTATTCTTGCAGACGAACCTCGTTTTGTACCTCATCTCCCAGGTCTTGAGCCGCCTGGTTATAGGCTTGACAGGACTGTTTTTCACAAAAGGCGATAAACCATTTTTCAAGAGCGCGCGTGTCATACCCTAATTTTTAATCCGGCCCGAAGCATCCATCAGCGGGATTTCAGGCAGGGGATCCATGGCGTAGATCTTGCCGTAGCTCTTTGTGGGCACCGTGTTGAACATCTTGGGGTGCCCCGGTTTCATTGTCCATGGAATAACGCTTTTCAGTGCCCGCGTAATTGATATAACTGAACCCCGGCACCGGGGTTTTGATTTCGATGGCGCCTTCTTCGTAAACGACCATCTGAATTTTTACTGCCGCCCCTTTTTTTGCCGCATCAAGGATTTCCCAGCCGTCCAGAACCTCAAACGGGTGCAATACAAAAAAGTGATATCTTGTGTGAAAGACTAATTTTGAGGTGCCAAAGCTATGAAAATTAGAGATCTTAGCCACAAAACCTCATAATTTGATATCCTCTGTTTG
>JAFCZI010000040.1 GCA_019314425.1 Deltaproteobacteria bacterium
TTATGCTTCAAATTGAGTTCCGGTTGCTTCCGTAAATTATTTTTTGTATATTCTTACACTATATGCTACCTCATTTTCCACAAAAACACCATTTCTAATGCGAGCATCGACCGCAACCCAAATGGTCTCACGCAAAGGCGAAAAGGTTTTCTTGTTTTTTGCGATAAAGTAACAGGAACCCCACAAGGTGTAGGGTGAATTAAGCGCAACAAATCCACCACCTGATCTCATTTTCCCGTGCAGTGGCGCGTGGCTGATATTCTCAGATGGGGGAAACCACGAACCAGAAAATATAAAAGGGGTAAATTGGGAATAAGGGTATGCCGGATGGGTGGATTCGCTGCGCTTAATCCACCCTGCTTCAACATTTTGGGGAGCGAAACGACATCATTATTCGATGTTCATTTTCATATAAAGGGAGAGTGATATGCGTCAGATTTCCATCAAAACCATTACCGCTGCGGTTAAAGACGGCGCCATTCGGGCCAATTTTGAACTGGGTGACGATGTGGTCCAGGCCCTTAAAAATGCCCGTGAACATGAAGAATCGGATGCGGGAAAAGACATTCTGGAAAAGCTTCAGGAAAATGCCGCCATTGCCAGAGAAGAACGAATTCCCATATGCCAGGACACCGGCGTGGCGGTGCTTTTCGTGGAACTGGGGCAGGGCGTTTCCCTGGTTGATGGGGATCTGTACCCGGCTCTGGAGGAAGGCGTTCGACAGGGATATGAAGAAGGGTTCCTGCGCAAAAGTCTCTGTCATCCTTTCACCCGAAAAAATACCGGGGATAACACGCCCATCATTGTGCATCTGGATCTGGTCCCCGGTGATGCGCTCAAAATCTGGGTCGTACCCAAGGGGGGCGGCAGCGAGAACATGAGCCGCCTCTTTATGCTGCCGCCTTCGGTCGGATGGGAAGGCATCAAGGAAAAAGTGATTGAGACCATTGAGGACGCGGGTCCCAATCCCTGTCCACCAACCATTGTGGGGGTCGGTATCGGCGGGAATTTCGAAAAAAGCGCGATCCTGGCCAAAAAATCTCTGCTGCGGCCGCTGGGCGCTGAAAATCCGGACCCGGAATTGGCCGCGATGGAGCGCGAGTTGTTGACCCTGATCAATAACACCGGCATCGGCCCCCAGGGGTTGGGCGGTCGGGTGACGTCGCTGGCGGTTCATGTTCTGATGATGCCCTGCCATATTGCCAGCCTGCCTTTGGCCGTCAATATCCAGTGCCACGCCAACCGCCATCTGGAAATGATTCTGTAATGGGTTCGGTTCGAGAACGGTTGGCCCATTCGCCGGTGACGGTATCCGCCCCGTGCCGCGTGGATACCGGGGGCACATGGGATATTAAGGCGCTGGCCCTTCCTTTAGAGCGGCAGACGCCCGCCACCGTCAACATGGCCCTCACCCTCAGGACTGCCGTCACCCTTCGCCCCTGCAAAGAAGGCCGGGTGAAAATATTTTCACGGGGCTTTTCCCACACGGAAGAGGCTTCCGCAGATCGATTGCCCTTTCATTCGCCATTCGGGCTTTTCTTCGCGGCAGTGTCTTATTTCGGATTTCACGGGCTGGAAGTGGAGATTGACTCGCAGTCTCCCGTCAAATCCGCCCTCGGGGGATCCAGCACGGCCCTTGTTGCGCTCCTGGGGGCATTGGGGGCACTCCGGAAAGTGGGGCGTGATAATCGGGGCCTTTCCAGGAAAGAACTCCTCCACCTGGCCTACCATCTGGAAGACGGTATCAGCGGTGGGAACTGCGGCATTCAGGATCAGGCTGCGGCCGTCTATGGCGGGGCCCACCTGTGGAAATGGCATTTTGGCCGCCCGGCTGACCCCCTGACCCGAATTCCCCTGCTGGATCAAAAAGGCCTGGATGCGCTTTCAAACCACATGCTCGTGGCTTACAGCGGCAAAAGCCATGTGGCCGCTCATACCAATCGTCAATGGGTCAACGATTTTCTCTCGGGCAAAACACGGTCCGGGTGGATTAAAGCCAATGGGGCGGTGCATTCTTTTGCGCGAGCCATCCAGGCGGGCGATTGGGACCGGGCGGCTTTTTTCCTGAGGGAAGAAATGGCCTTAAGGAGAGAGATCACCCCCGAGGCCCTCGATGATGTGACGGAAAAGATGGTCACGGCAGCTGAAAGCGTCGGCTGCGGGGGCCGGTTCGCGGGGGCGGGGGCGGGCGGGTCTGTCTGGGCTTTGGGGAAAGGAGCGAACATGGATAAGCTGAGGCAGGAATGGCAGAAACTGCTGGCGCCCATAAAGGACGCTCAAATACTGGATGCCGGGGTTGATGCTGAAGGGGTACGTCTGGAAAATTTTAAAACGAATAAGGCGCTGTAAAGGTGCAAGGCAGCCCCTCAGAATAGACCCTGATCATCTTCAATTGACGGTCTGCCGATACACCATCCCGTATGTTCCGGTTTCAAACAGGCCTTTCAGTTCGGCCAAAAGCGTGTTTGTGGTCTGTTCCACCATGAGGATATCCAGTTCAGACACCATGTCCATATCCAGGCCGCCGATTTCTTCTTCCAAATCTTCAAAATGAGTCAAAAATACTTCACCTTTAAAAGCTTCGCTGATGGCGCTATGTACGTCAATGATGGTGCCGACACAGTGCTGCACCCTGATCCGATATTGATCTGTGATGTTCATCTGTTTCCTTTTCTCCATCCGGAATCCGGATTTTTAGCTGTTAGCCGCTTTCAACCTTTGTCGAGTTCTTTAAGGGTTTTCGTAAAAGCCCCGTAAAAATTCTCCTGGTTCCAAAGGGCTGTCTTCAAAATTCCTGAAAATTCATTCATATCTTTCGGATTCACCACCAGATCGGCGCTCAACCCGAAAGCCGTCATGTGATCCATGGTGGAAAACTCCGAGCCCAGCAGAACAAGAAAGCTTTTTCTACGGGTGTGCATGGGAAGTCGATTCAGGTAATGAAAAATGGAGCTCTGAGCCCACGGGACACCCTCAAAATGCTCTGAGAGAACCAGCAGATCGAAAAGATGAAAGCGCATTTTATTAATACTCTCGCCTGCGTCCTGCACCAGAACCGTTTTGTGACGCAACCCTTCCACGGCGTCTCGAATCCCGTTGTCTGCTTCGGCTTCGCTCAGCATCAATAAAGCCAGTTTTGCCCCCTCTTCATAAAAATCCAGGGAAAAAGGGTCCTCATCACGATATTTCAAACCCTGTCCGGAGACCGCCGAATCCACTTCAGGCGGTTCCTGAATCTGGCGCGGTTCGGGATCGGGCCGGGATTTTTCAAAAAAAATTTCACCTTTGCATTTTGGGCAATTGGCCGTCACACGACCCGTATCGGGGATTTTCTCATCCGGAATTTTGAGTCTGGCCTGGCAATTTGAACAGGTCACTTCCATTTTTATATCCTCAGCCTAATGTCTTTCCTTTTTGCCATATCCTGTATCCACCGACAAATTCTCTATGGTGGTTGTCTTTTCACCCCTGGCCGATTTTACGGAATCAATAGCCCGGCTTACAATGGCCTTTCTGGATGCGTAGCTCATGGCGGTCTCTTCTGTAATAAGGCCTTCTTTATAGAGGCCCACAATGGATTGGTCAAAGGTCATCATGCCGTAGGTATTGCCCCCCTGAATGATTTCATAAAAGGTTTTCCCCTCTGACTCACCGTGCAAGATAGAGTCCCTAACCCTCAGGTTAGCGGCCATGATTTCAAAAGCGGCAACACGGCCGCCGCCGATTTTGGGGAGCAGGCGCTGACAGGCAATCCAACGGAGGGTATCCGCCAGCCGCACGCGAACCTGAGTCTCTTCTTCCTTATCAAAAAGACCCGCAAACCGGTTGATAGTCTGGCCCGCATCCACCGTGTGCAGGGTGCTGAAAACAAGGTGCCCGGTTTCAGCAGCGCTGAGCCCGATATCCACAGTTTCCCTGTCTCTCATTTCCCCCACCAAAATGACCTTGGGCGCTTGTCTGAGCGCGGCTCTCAGGCCGATAGCAAAGGCATTGAAATCAACGCCCAGTTCCCGCTGGTTGAAGGTTGATTTTTTCTGGGAATGCACAAACTCCACCGGATCTTCCAAGGTCACCACATGGACTGAATCGTTCTCATTGATTTGATCCAGGATGGCCGCCAGCGATGTGCTTTTGCCGGAACCCGTGGCCCCGGTCACCAGAACAATCCCGTTTCTTTCCTTCGCCATTTTCAGGAAAGCGGGCGGCAGCTCCATTTCCCTTATGGTCGGCACCCGCGTGGACAGCTGCCGCATCACGATGGAATAACAACCCCGCTGAGAAAAGATATTCACCCTGAAGCGGGCCTTTCCAGCCAGTTGATAGGAGATATCGCACGACCCTTCCGCCACCAGGTTTCGGATCAAACGACGATCTCCCTTGATCAGGTTGAGGGCGATGGCCTCGGTTTGAAATGCCGTCAGTTTTTTCGGAAGCGGTCCCCCAAGCACGGGTTTCAGTTGCCCTGAGGCTTCCACCTGGCAGGGCTTATCCACCGTGAAATTGAAGTCCGACACATTGTCGTAGGCCTTCAACATCGATGTCAATATATAATCAAGTTCCTGCTGTCTCATGGCGACGCCTCCTGTTTCAGATATCTAGTGACTGAACGAAAACTAGGTTTTTTCGTCAAGGTCAAGGAAAATCAACCCAGTTTTATTAAGAACGAGTTTATCCGACGCAGCGATTGGCGAAAAAGACCGTTTTCGTTCGGGCACTATTTACACTTCCGTAAAATCCTGCGGAGGATTCTTAAGGTAAGGAAGGAATTTGGTCTTGTCATTGCTCTTTCCGTATGCATCATCAGGACTTATTCTCCCCTTTGTAAGATGTTCCATAATGGCATCATCCAGGGTCTGCATGCCATATTTTTTCCCGGTCTGCAACATGGATGGAATTTGAAATGTTTTTCCCTCGCGAATCAGATTCCTGACCGCCGGGGTGGCGATCATGATTTCGAGCGCTGCCACCCGGCCTTTTTTATCGATCCGTTTAAAGAGATTCTGCGCCACCACAGCTCTGAGGCCATCGGAAAGGGTATTTCGGATCTGTTCCTGCTGATTGGTGGGAAACACCTCGATGATACGGTCTACGGTTTTTGCGGCGCTGGTGGTATGAAGGGTGCCGAAAACAAGGTGCCCGGTGGCAGAGGCCTCAATGGCCAGTGATATGGTTTCCAGATCCCTCATTTCACCCACCAGGATAATGTCCGGATCTTCCCTCAAGGCACCCCGGAGGGCCGCCGAAAAAGATTCGGTGTGAAGCCCCACTTCGCGGTGATTGACGATGGCTTTCTGGCTTTTGTGGACAAACTCAATGGGATCTTCAATGGTCAGTATGTGGTCTTTGCGGGTTTTGTTGGCCTCGTCCACAATAGCTGCCAGTGTGGTTGATTTTCCACTCCCGGTAGGTCCGGTCACCAGAACAAGACCTCTGGGCAGAGACGCCAGTCGCTTGACGATGGGCGGCAAACCCAGTTGCTCACAGGTGAGAATTTCGGAAGGGATTTCCCTGAAGACCGCTCCAACACCGTTTTTCTGTTGAAAAAAATTGGCTCGATAACGGGCCAGCCCCGGAATTTCATAAGCAAAATCCACGTCTCCGGTTTCCTCAAAAACCTTTACCTTCTCCTCCGGTGCAATTTCATAAAGCATCCCTTTCAGGATATTATTATCAAGCGTCTTGTATTTTACCCGCTCAAGTTCGCCCTGAATTCGCAACACGGGCTGTTGACCCGACATCAGGTGAAGATCCGATGCCCCTTGATCATTCATCAACCTGAAAAATGCATCAATCTGCGCCATAATACCCTCCCACCCTGAGTTCCTCATGCACCATGGAAACAATTCCGAGGGATCATTATATACGGGGGGCCGCTCTGTCAACCTTAAAAAGCCTCATACCACTCAGGTTTCCGAACATTTCGGCCCCGGTTTTTGTGCATAAAAAGAAATTCTATTGACAAGCCGTCACGCCTTTGGTAGCTTTTTTTAGATAGTTGCTCCGAAAAGATGATCCCTACAAATGGGGACGTCTATTTCTAACAGGCCATTATCTTTCAGGAAATGAAATCAGGGAAACAAAATTATTTAAGTTTGAAACCGCCTGGATCACGCAACACTTTGACCGGGACAGTGACGTTGTCTACTTCAAATAGCTGGGTGCGCAAAACCATTTTTCCGGATGGTTTTCAGAAAGCGACGCATCTTGAGATATGAAGCCGCCGGGCCTTTTGGTTTTTCCCAAAAGGCCTTTTTTTGTTGCGATTCCGGAAAGTTATGGTGATTGTCGCCCGTTCTGAACAAACGCCAACAGAAGGAGGAGTAAAGATGGCCGACGCAAAAGTAACCATTGGTGACTTACAGAAAAAAATGGAGGCAGGTCAAAAAATTTCGATGATGACCGCCTATGACTATCCGACCGCAAGTCTGGTGGATCAAGCCGGAATCGACACCATCCTGGTGGGAGATTCCCTGGGTATGGTGGTCCTGGGCTACGACTCAACCGTACCCGTAACCATGGACGAAATGATTCACCACTGCAAAGCCGTCCGCAGGGGCACAAAACGGGCGTTTATCATCGGAGACATGCCGTTCATGTCCTACCAGGTGAGTCTTGAAAAGGCCGTGGAAAACGCCGGGCGCTTTATCAAGGAAGCCGGTTGTGAATGCGTGAAACTGGAAGGGGGCACGGAAATGGTTCCGGTGGTAAAGGCCATTTGTACCGCAGGAATTCCTGTTTGTACTCACATTGGGTTAACCCCGCAGACCGCAACGAAATTGAGCGGCTTCAAAGTCCAGGGAAAAGATGCCGAGGGCGCCAGAAAGCTGGTCCAGTCGGCCAGGGATCTGGAAGCGGCGGGGGCCTTTATGATCGTCCTGGAATGCATTCCCGATCCGGTGGCAAAAAAGATAACCGATGCGCTTCAAATCCCCACCATCGGCATCGGCGCGGGAAAAGATTGTGATGGCCAGGTGTTGGTGTACCATGATCTGGTGGGGTTGTTTGAGCGCTTTACACCCAAAATGGTCAAGCAGTATGTGAATCTGGCGCCCCAGATCTGCGACGCGCTGGTTCAATACAAACAGGAGGTTGAGGACGGGACATTTCCGGGCCCGGAACACAGTTTCGCCATGAAAGCGGAAGAGGCGGAAAAGATTTAGGATTCACCATCAAGGGAGTTTTGCCATGAATTTCTTAATCGTCGGACCGGGGGCAATGGGTTGCCTTTTCGCCGGACACCTCAAAAAAGCCGGGCACCCGGTGGTGATTCTGGATTACAGAGAGGACCGGGCCAGGCATATCAACGAAAACGGCATTTCCCTGGAAGGGGTGGGGGGAAAATTCAAAGTCCAGGTGGACGCCGTGACCCAAAAAAAACCCTCCCGGAAAATCCATATGGCCCTGATCTGCGTCAAGGCCTATCAAACGGATGAGGTCGCCCGAACGCTTTCATCGTGGCTTGATCCCGACGTTGGGGTTCTCACCCTTCAAAATGGCCTGGGCAACCTGGAGATTCTGCAAAAGGTGCTGGGTGACAAGCGGGTCCTGGGGGGTGTCACGGCGGAAGGGGCAACGCTTCTCGGCCCCGGCCACGTGCGGCATGCCGGGCGGGGGCCTACGATTATCGGTCCGACAGGATCGGACGATGGGCCCGTGGCAAACATTGTTTCCGCCTTTGCGGATGCCGGTTTTGACATCCGTGCCGTGGATGGGGTAGAGGACCTGATCTGGGGAAAACTGATCGTAAACGTGGGCATCAACGCCCTGGCAGCCATTACGAAACTCAAGAACGGCCAACTACCGGACATTGACGGCACACGTCAGGTGATGAAAGAGGCGATCCTTGAAGCCGTGAGGGTTGCGGATGCCAAGGGTATCAAACTGCCATTTCCCGATCCCATCGAAAGGGTCCTGGAAGTATGCCGCGGTACCGCCGACAATATCGCGTCCATGCTGCAGGATGTATTGGCCCAACGGGCTACGGAAATCCGTTTCATCAATGGGGCCATTGTTTCAGAAGGTCGGCGGCTGGGCATTCCAACACCCGTCAATTTTACGCTGAGCTGTCTGGTGGAAGCACTTCAGGATTCTTATAACGAAGCCGTGAGGCGTACCGGTACGCTGTAACCGCCTTCTAAAAGGAATTTGACAACCCCATATCCACCGAAAACACCTTCTTTGAAAGAACCGATCACAGCCACGCCTTCCGGCTCAAAAAAGGAGGTGAGATCGTTTTTTTGGGGTTTACTTTGAGGCACTTGATCCTTTTCCTCCGATTTTTGCTACGCTATTTCATCAATATCCTGGCGCCCGAAAATCCGATGAAAACGGATAAGCCGGCTATGATCTGGTTTTTATCATAAAACTCAAACCCGATCAAAACCGCCAGTAAAAGAAACAACAGCCCTATGATTTTGGGCCTTCGTATTTTCTTTAATATAAAATCCGAAAGAAACATACTGACCCAGAACAAAAAAAACGCCGAGATGCCGATCGCCCACAATTTCATACTTCAATCCCTTTTACAACGCCATCTGTAGATAGACCCGTGACTTTTTACGAGACCATCAAAATTGGCCCTCGAAAGATCCGGATGCTTCAAAACATTTTCTCCCTCATCAAACTTCCTGTCAAAGTCTTCAGCCTTCATATAGATCAACCTCCTCATCTCTCGCCCGACGTACAGAGATAATCCTTTGGATAGCGTTTATCAACCAATATTTTGAATGGCTGAAGACAAGAGCTTGATCTTGCGTTTTGGGAATACACCGTGATATAAGAAACTTTGATATCATTTGGTGAAGAAATCAATCCGCTTGCGTTTTCACTGGAGCATCTCATGGCCCGACCGTTTCATTCCATCTATTCCCATGGGTTTATTCGTTCGGCCGTCTGCGTACCGTCTCTGCGTGTGGCCGATCCGGTCTACAACCTGGAACACACGCTCGAGCTCGCCCGCCGCGCGTCTGATCATCATGCCGCATTCGTGCTCTTTCCGGAACTGGGGCTGTCCGCCTTTTCCAATGAGGACCTGTTTCACCAGGATGCGTTGTTGGAGGCGGTTCGAGAGGCGCTGGCCGAGCTCATCGCTGAAAGCAGAAATCTCTCCCCCCTCTTGCTGGTGGGGGCGCCCCTTCGCTTTCAGGGAAAACTGTTCAACTGCGCCCTGGCTATCTACAGGGGGAAAGTGCTGGGGATTGTTCCGAAAACATACCTTCCCAATTACCGGGAATATTATGAAAAACGCCAGTTTGTTTCCGCCCGATACGCGTTGGAACCGGAGGTCCGGTTTCAGGATCAATCCGTTCCGTTCGGCAACGACCTGATTTTTGAAGCCGAAAATCTGCCGGGATTCGCTCTGCATGTGGAAATCTGTGAGGACATGTGGGTGCCAATTTCCCCCAGCGCCTACGGGGCCCTTGCCGGCGCCACGGTATTGGCAAACCTGTCCGCCAGCAACATCACGGTGGGCAAAACGGATTACCGGCGTCTCATTTGTGCATCCCAGTCGGCCAAATGCATTTCAGCGTACCTCTATTCCGCTGCCGGTTACGGGGAATCCACCACGGATTTGGCCTGGGACGGGCATGCCATGATTTATGAAAAAAATGTCCTGTTGGCTGAAACGGATCGTTTTCAGACAGAAGAACAGATCATTTTTGCCGATATTGATCTGGAGCGACTCTTGCAGGACCGGATGCGCACCACCAGTTTTCAGGACTCGGTGGTCGAGCATCGCGAGCGGCTGATGGCAATGCGCCGGATTCCCTTTGAATTCAAGATTCCAGAGGGTGTCATTCCGCTCACGCGGGAGGTATCGCGGTTTCCCTATGTACCCGGGGAATCTGCGGCACGTGATGATCGCTGTTATGAGGTTTACAATATTCAGGTTCACGGTCTAATGAAACGCATGTCGGCCGCCGGCGTCGAAAAGCTTGTTATCGGCGTGTCCGGGGGGCTTGACTCCACACAGGCTTTGATTGTCGCCGCCAGAACCATGGACCGTCTGGGTCTTCCGCGCACAAACATTCTCGGTTACACAATGCCCGGTTTTGCCACCAGCGGGACCACCCGCAGCAACGCGTGCGACTTGATGAATGCGTTGGGTGTCACGGCACGGGAAATCGACATTCGACCGACGTGCCTGCAGGTGTTCAAGGATATCGAGCATCCCTTTGCCCAAGGTGAGAAGCGCTACGATGTAACCTTTGAAAATGTGCAAGCGGGCCAGCGGTCCGCCCATCTTTTCAGGCTGGCCAACTTTCACAACGCCATTGTACTGGGCACCGGGGATTTGAGTGAGTTGGCCCTGGGGTGGAGCACCTATGGCGTTGGGGATCAGATGTCCCATTACAACGTCAACGGGTCGGTTCCCAAAACCCTCATTCATCACCTCATCCGCTGGGTGGTGAAAACCGGGCAGTTCAGTGAGGAAACCGGTGCGGTCCTTGAGGCCATCGCGGGGACGGAAATCTCCCCGGAACTGGTGCCCGACGAGCATGGTGA
This sequence comes from Deltaproteobacteria bacterium, assembly GCA_019314425.1. GTDB lineage: Bacteria > Desulfobacterota > DSM-4660 > Desulfatiglandales > Desulfatiglandaceae > NaphS2. Next base: position 10,507 of record JAFCZI010000040.1, read on the forward strand.
TGGGACAAAACCGTTCCAGAAAACCGAGGCCGTCATCGGCCCCTATGAACTCCAGGACTTCAACCTCTATTACATCACCCGTTTCGGTTTTCGGCCGAGCAAGGTGGCTTTTTTGAGTTATTGTGCCTGGAACGACAGCGCCTGCGGCGTCTGGCCGGAAATCCTTCCGCCGTCGCAGCGACACGAATATGATTTATCCGCCATCAAAAGATGGCTGAAGGTATTTCTCTACCGTTTTTTCAAAACGAGCCAGTTTAAGCGATCCGCCCTTCCCAACGGTCCCAAAGTGGGCTCCGGGGGGTCCCTTTCCCCCCGTGGAGACTGGCGTGCGCCCAGTGACTCGGAAGCCACCGTATGGCTTGACGAGTTACATCGAAACGTCCCCGATTAGCGGGGCGGGGCATAACATAGGATATCACCAGCGTCTGAACGAAAATACGGAAATAAAGAGCCAATTTCAAAATGTTCAATTTTGTTCGAGGTCAAGGAAGACGAAAATTTTAACCGCAGGGATATATTGGATATTTCGAGGATTAAAATTTTAGTTTGACGCAGAGATCGGGCAAAAGGGGGCGTTTTAAAACTGGCTCTAAAGTTTTCCATTTTTGAGTTGATGCTTACAACTCTGTAAAATTGTAGATCTTTTCAACTTAAAACCCGAAACTTAAAACTTAAAACCGTGCCTGAACGGCTTTTTCGTTCAGGCACTGACTATGGAGGAATGATGGCCGGGGTATTTGAGATATACGTACAAACGCACTTTTCCGCCGCACATGCTTTAAGGGGATATCCCGGGGATTGTGCCCGCGTTCATGGGCACAACTGGATCATCGATGTGTTTGTCCGGTGCGAGAAACTTAACGACATCGGCATCGGTCTTGATTTCAGGGAAATTAAAGAGAGTGTGAAGCGCGTTCTCAAAAACCTGGACCACTTCAATTTGAATGAGCTGCCGGCGTTTCAAGACATCAACCCCACCTCCGAAAATATCGCCCGATTTTTATACCGGGAATTGAGCAAACATCTCAATTCCGACAGCATCACCGTCTCCAGAATCAAGGTCTCGGAAACCCCCGGCGCGGGCGCCTTCTATTGGGAGGAACACCCATGACGCTTCGTGTCAATGAAATATTTTACAGCATACAGGGGGAATCCTCTTATGCCGGACTCCCTTGTGTATTTGTCCGGTTGACCGGATGCAATCTGAGATGTTCCTACTGCGACACCCGGTA
>JAFCZI010000041.1 GCA_019314425.1 Deltaproteobacteria bacterium
CTACTACCAATATTCTTCCCTTTGACATATGTCGCTCCCTTTACAATAGATTATTAACCCTTCATACCTGTTGCGAGACAGGCGCAGCCAATGACGCCTGATATTCAAACGGGCCGGTATTACATCCCCGTTAAGTTCAAGTTAGATTTCTGTTGCCTTGCCGCACATTCCACAGACCTTGCCGAATTCTAATATCCGCCAAATACGTTTCTAATAAATACCCCCTATCTTGAAATCTGTTCGATTTCGCTTTCGGACTTTGTATCCAGTCCTGCTCCAATATGGCGATGAAGGTGTGGTGCGTTTAAACAGACCGAAGGTGAATGATCGGGCAATCGACCGTTTACAAATGCCCTGTATGTGGGGCGTTGAGATGCAGTTATCAGAAAGGGAAAGGAGGTGTTGAGTGAAGTAATTAGCCAAACGCTAACGTAGGCCTAACAGAAATCTAACAATTCAGAACTATCCTGAATCTTACCAATGAAACTGAGTTTGAGGGTTTCATCAGAGCGTAAGATACAAACTTAATTCTTAATTCTATGGAGGAAAAAATGAAAATCAAAGGTATGGCAATCCTGGTATTTCTCGTAGCGGCGTTTTTTACAATAAATATGGCCTGGGCCGGAAAAATTGTGATCAAAGGATCGACGACCGTGCTTCCCATTGCGCAGAAAGTCTCTGAAGCCTATATGAAACAGAACCCCAACGTGAAGATATCCATTTCAGGCGGCGGTTCCGGCAATGGCATGAAGGCGCTTATCGACGGTTCAACGGATATCGCCGATAGCTCCCGGTTCATTAAGCCGAAGGAAGTCAGCCTGGCCGTCAAAAACGGAATCTATCCGGTTCCCTTTGCGGTTGCCTATGACTGTATCGTGCCGGTGGTCCATCCCACAAATTCTATTGTCAATATCACCATGGCGCAGCTTAAAGACATTTACATGGGAAAGATCAAAAACTGGAAAGAGATCGGCGGCCCCGACCGACCTGTCGTGGTCATTTCGCGGGACACCTCCTCAGGCACCTATGAGGTGTGGCACAAAAAGGTCATGAAAAAGGAACGGGTATATCCGGGGGCACTTCTCCAGGCCTCGAACGGAGCGGTGGGCCAGGCAGTGGCAAAAAACAAGAATGCCATCGGTTATATCGGTGTCGGATATCTGAACAAAGGGGTAAAGGCCTTAATGGTCAACCGGGTCGTGGGGTCGGCAGCTACAACCCTTAACGGCACGTACCCCATCAGCAGACCTCTCTTCATGTTCACACCGGGGTGGCCCAAAGGGGATGTGCTCAACTTTATCAATTTTGTCATGAATCCGAACAAGGGCCAGAAATATGTTGCGGAAGCAGGATATGTCCCTCTTTATTGATTGATGATTGAAGGATAATTGTTTCATGACAAAAAGCAGGAAAACAGGAGGGGCCCGTCGAAGCAGGGAACGTACCATTCGCTCACTCTTCTTCGGCGTGGCCTTGGCGTCAATCGCCACCCTCTTTTTGATTGCCCTTTTCTTGTTTTTTGAGGGCATTCCCATATTTAAAGAGGTATCGGTCGCAGACTTCATTTTCGGCAAACTCTGGTATCCCACGGATGAACCTCCCGCCTTCGGAATTTTTCCCCTGATTGCGGCATCCCTTGCTGTAACCCTGGCCTCATCGGTAATTTCGATTCCGTTAGGGGTATTGACGGCTTTGTATCTTGCAGAGGGGGCCTCTCCAAGGGTGAGAGAGTGGGTCAAACCGATTGTAGAATTGCTGGCTTCCCTCCCTTCGGTTGTCATCGGCTTTTTCGGCATGGTCATTGTGGCGCCTTTCCTCCAGCAAATTTTAGACATCCCCACGGGGCTGAATCTTTTCAATGCCTCATTGATGCTAGCCTTTATGTCCATTCCAACCATCTGCAGCCTCTCGGAAGATGCCATCTTCGGTGTTCCCGGCGAACTGAAGGAGGCCTCCCTGGCCCTGGGCGCCACCCACTGGGAGACCATCGCGAGGGTCACTGTCCCGGCGGCCATTTCCGGGATATGCACGGCGGTTATTCTGGGGATGTCAAGGGCCATGGGAGAAACCATGGTCGTGCTGATGGTCGCGGGCGGCGCTGCAATGATACCCACCTCGCTCTTTGACCCGGTAAGGCCCATGCCCGCAAGCATTGCCGCAGAAATGGCAGAGGCACCTTTCCAGAGTGAGCACTACTATGCTCTTTTTGCCACGGCCATCGTGTTGTTTTTGTTTACCCTGGCCTTCAATGTGATTGCAGAACAGATTTCCCATCGTTACCGGCAGGTAGGGGCGGCAACATTATAAAAAGATGTTAACGGTTTACAGTTGCCGGTTACCGGTTGAGGAAACAGAAGATATTTTAGAAACCGTGAAACGGAAATCGAAAACGGATGCTAAAGATGAACGGAATCAATCATAAAGAGGGAGTTCAATTCCGCAGGAGATTTATTCAGGCGGGAATGTTCGGCCTTTTCAGGGTTTCAGCCGCCATCAATGGCGCCGCTCTGTTGGTGGTCTTTTACTTCCTGGTGGCAAAGGGATGGCGCGCCATCAATTGGACATTTCTCAGCCAGCCGCCCATGGATTCCATGACCAAAGGGGGCATCCTTCCCTGTATCGTCGGCACCCTCTGTCTCAGCCTCGGCGCCATTCTGGTGGCGCTGCCCATCGGCGTGGCATCCGCCATCTACCTCAACGAATATGCGCGCCCCGGTCGGGTCGTCCGTCTCATCCGGCTTGGCATCAATAACCTTGCCGGGGTTCCTTCGGTGGTTTTCGGGCTCTTCGGGTTAGCTTTCTTTGTGGTATATCTGGAAATGGGCGTCAGCATCCTTGCCGGGTCTCTGACCTTGGGCCTTCTCGCCCTGCCGGTCATTATCGGGTCTACGGAAGAGGCACTGAGGGCCGTTCCGGATACCTACCGGGAAGCCTCGTTAGGGCTTGGCGCAACCAAATGGCAGACCATTTATCGGGTGGTCCTGCCCGGGGCCCTGCCCGGGATTCTCACCGGGACCATCCTGGGGATCAGCAGGGCTGCGGGAGAGACCGCGCCCATCATGTTCACGGCGGCGGTGTTCTATACCCCTTTTTCACTCCCGACGTCCATCTTTGATGAAATAATGGCGCTTCCCTATCATATCTATGTGCTCGCTACGGCGGGCACGGACATCGAGGCCACACGTCCCCTGCAGTATGGAACGGCACTGGTGCTGATTGCCCTCGTACTCGGCTTGAATCTTGTGGCCATTATTTACCGGTCCCGGCTCAGGAAAAAACGATGATTGACTGGAATTAGAACAGAAATGAAAAATTCACCCAAAATGTCGGTGCAGGATCTCAATTTTTATTACCGTGACGTTCAGGCGCTTTACGGAATTTCGCTGGACTTCAATAAAAACCGGGTGACGGCCCTCATCGGTCCCTCCGGGTGTGGAAAAAGCACCCTATTGCGCTGCCTCAACAGAATGAACGATCTGATTCCGTACAGCAGGGCCCAGGGAAAGGTTCTCCTTGACGGTAATGACGTCTATGATCCGAGCGTGGACGTGGTAGCGCTCCGTCGTCATGTGGGCATGGTCTTTCAAAAACCGAATCCCTTTCCCAAGACCATTTATGAAAATGTGGCCTACGGTCTGCGTGTCAACGGCATAAAGAATAGGGGCATTCTAACAGACAGGGTAGAGACCAGCCTGAAACAGGCGGCCCTATGGGATGAGGTAAAAGACCGGCTTGACGATTCAGCTCTGGGTCTATCCGGGGGACAGCAGCAACGGCTCTGCATTGCCCGGGCCCTGGCGGTGGAACCGGAGGTTCTGCTCATGGATGAGCCGGCATCGGCCCTGGACCCCATCTCTACCCAGAAGATCGAGGAATTGATACATGAACTGAAGAAAAGCTACACCATTATCATTGTAACCCATAACATGCAGCAGGCCGCAAGGGTGTCGGATGTTACCGCCTTTTTCTATCTCGGCAAACTGATCGAGGTGGACCGGACCGAGACCCTCTTTACCCGGCCAAAATTGAAGCAGACGTCTGATTATATTACCGGCAGATTCGGTTAAAACGGCGAAGCAAGCAATGAGGAAAGACCATGAAAAGACACTTACAAAAAGAATTGGAGAGCTTGAAAAAACGGATTCTCTCTCTCGGCGCCATGGTCGAAGAGCGCGTACGCATGGCCCTTCGGGCATTTGAGACGAAGGACGGTGAGCTTGCGCGGCGGATTATCGAATCCGACGAGGAAATCAATGAGGCCGAAGTGGAAGTAGAAGAGGAATGCCTCAAGATTATTGCACTTCACCAGCCTGTTGCCGTGGATTTGAGGTTTATCAATATCGTCATAAAGATTAACAATGACCTGGAGCGCGTTGGAGACGAGGCGGTCAACATCGCCCAGCGTGTGGAGAACATATCAAAACGCCTGCCGCTTTCGGTTCCATTTGATTTTGCCCCCATGGCGGAAAAAGCGGAAGCCATGCTCAAGGACAGCCTCGACGCCCTGGTAAATCAGGATGTGGATCTAGCATACAAGGTGTGCCTTGATGACGATGACGTGGATCGTATGAATCACACGATTTATGACAAAGTGAAAGACGCCATTAAAAAGCAGCCTGACCGGGTGGCATACCTGCTCAACCTTTTGCTGATTGCCCGCCACCTTGAACGTATTGCTGATCATGCAACGAACATCGCTGAAGAAGTGATCTATATGATCAAAGGTGAGATCTCAAGACACCGGAAAGAATGAGGTCTTACCACACCGGCAGGTGGATAAAAAAAGTGGTGCCCTTCCCGGGGGTGCTTTCAACCGAAATGTGGCCCCCATGTGCCTGTACAATATGTTTCACAATGGCCAATCCCAGACCGGTCCCCCCCAGTTGCCGGCTTCTGGCCTTGTCCACGCGGTAGAAGCGCTCGAAAAGACGAGGCAAATGTTCTTTATTGATGCCGCATCCCTGGTCACTTACAGCAATGACGATGGAAGCCTCCCTTTGGATCGCCTCTATTTTGATGCCCCCGCCATCATCACTGTATTTGATGGCATTATCGAGTAAATTTACGATGGCCTGTTCCAACAAGGATGGGTCAACCCTTTCGACGATGGACTCGGCACAGGAAATCTCGACATTTATCTTTTTGTCAGCCGCATTAACGTGACAGACCTGTAAGGCATTTTGAAGGATTTCCTTCATCCGGCTTTCGACAAACGCGAGCCCCTCTTTTTCCGATGTCTCTTCAATCCTGGACAGATGGAGAAGATCCTCGATAATCGCTTCAAGGCGATCAACATGCTTTTCGATAATGCCTAAGAAACGTTTCGCGTCTACCGGGTTTGTTATGGCACCGTCACGGAGCGTTTCAACAAAACCCTTGATGGCGGTAATCGGAGTTTTTATTTCATGTGAGACATTGGAGACAAAATCACTCCGGATGTTTTCAAGTCTGCGGAGACGTGTCACGTCGTTCAGTACAAGGAGCACGCCGATTCGCTTTCCACCTGCATCGCGAAGCATGGCGCCGTGCCCATTCACGAGACCCTCACCACCCGATAAGGCAACAGGAATATCCTTTTCAATGGCACCCCGGGCCAATAGCGCCTCTTTGACAAATTCGTGGAGAGCGGTGTTCCGGACGACTTCCTGCATGCTTTTTCCCCGGGCGGCCGTCAGATCGCAGCGTAAAATATCTGCGGCGGCCTGGTTCAAACTGATAATATGCTCTTTCATATCAAAGGCGATAACGCCTTCCATCATGCTCGAAAATACGGCCTTCATTTCATTTCGTTGGCGGATCACCAGGTCTATCCGTTCGCGAAGGTCTTCCGCCATCCGGTTCAAGGCGTCGCAAAGGCCCTCAATCTCTTCGGATGAACGGATAGACGGTTTGCGGAGATAGTCGCCCCGGGCAATGGATTCGGCCCATTTTCTGATTTGCTCGATGGGACGGGTAATGCGACGTGATACCCAGAAGCTGAGAATTGCGGCAAATAGCGCCATCACCAACCCCCCGAGGAAAATCTTAACCTGGATGATTTTGAGGGCATCGTCAATGGCGCTTATGGGGATTGAAGCCCTGACGACAGCAACGGTATGCCCCCCTTTCTTAAGTGGTATTGCTAAGTACATCAGGTCCTTATCAAGGGTTATGCTATGTCTCAGAGAGGTGCCGCAGTTTCCTCTGATAGCCCCGATGAACTCCGGACGATCCCTGTGATTGTCCATGGTCGCAGGATCTTCATTGGAATCACCGACAACTTTGCCCGAAGGAAGCATGACGGTGATGCGGGTCGAGGCAGCTTTGCCCGCTTTCTTTGAGAGCAGGTCTATGGCTTTCGCGTCTAACGGATCGATTTGTCCCGAGATCTGTTCTTCAAAAAGGCGGGAATGCGCCTCAAGATCATCGACAGTATGTTCAATATAAAATTGTTTTATGGCGCTTGAGGCATACCAGGTCACCGCCACCAGCGAGAGAAGGGTTATCAGCAAATAGGACGGAAAAAGTTGCCAGAACAATCGTCTTTTTGGGGTCATAAATGGCTACTCTTTAAACCGATATCCGACGCCTCGAACCGTTTCAATATATTCCCCCGCGCTTCCCAGCTTCTTCCTGAGACCGACGATCTGCACATCCACGGAACGGTCAGTGACAAAATAGTCCGTCCCCCGAACCGCATCGACGATCTGGGAGCGGGTGAAGACCCAGCCCGGTCTTCGCATTAAATAACGCAAGACGCCAAATTCAGTAAAGGTTAATGCTACCGGATGGCCATCCACTCTAACCTCGCGACGACCCGGATGGACAACCAGATTGTGGATCCTCACCACCTCGGATTCGTTCGTAACGTCTGTTACCTTCCTTCGGAGTACCGCTTTCACCCTGGCCAGCAGTATTCTCGGGCTGAACGGTTTGGTGACATAATCGTCCGCGCCCAGTTCCAGGCCTGTCACAATGTCTGATTCTTCCCCTTTGGCGGTTAACATCACAATGGGGACAGGGTGTGTTTCAGGGTTGTTTTTGAGGGATTTTGTCACCTCAAGGCCATCCATCCCGGGAAGCATCAGATCCAGCACCATCAGATCCGGGAGTTCTGCTCTCGCAATTTCAACGGCTTTCTCCCCGGTTGTGGCGCAAATAACCTGATACCCTTCTTTTGCGAGATTAAATCTCACCAATTCCAGGAGGTCTTCTTCGTCGTCCACCACAAGGATTCGTTCTCTAGACATCATCTACCTCTCATGTGAAATGATGTAACACCTAAATCTGATTAGTCTAATGCCGAAATATTAGCATCCTGTTAGGGGCGTGTGAACTTTTTATTATTTGTTACGCTGCCTGCCGCCAAAAGGAAAAACGATAAGATGAAACCTCCCCACCCCTCTAACTCGACTTTCTGCCAAAGGCCTGTTTTGCCAACTCGCGCTTTCTGGGCCGGAAGGTGTTGTCCCGCTTTTCCCGTTCCACCACTTCCTGAAGCAATTTGAACATCTTCATTTGCTGGCTTTCATCCTTATAAAAGGTATCCCAGGCATGGTAGAACAATTCCTGTAGCTTCTCGGACGACATGTGTTTCGGGTGATAGACGACCCGGTCCGCCGAATAGTCATTCCAATCGAAGGAAAAAATCCGATCTTGGCTTTTCAGATCCTGAAACGCCTTCGTATGGGGAAAGGGGGTAAGTACCGTGAATTCCGCCAGGTCCAGTTCGATCTCCAGTAAAAAGTCCACAAGTTCTCGAATATCATCTTCGGTGTGGTGATCCAGGCCCAACAAAATGGTACCTTCTACCAAAATGCCATGATCGTGATATCGTTTGATCCGCTCCCTGATGTAGTCGGAAGGGTCAAAGACGGCCTGATACACGTACCAAGCACCGGCCTGAGCCGCCAGGTCCAGGACTTTCGGTTTGTCTTCAATGGGATGGCTGCACCACTTTTTCTTGAGGGGGATCATTTCCCGGAACAGATCCAGCTCCCATTGGGTGTTCTGGGCCAGTGAGTTATCGACGATGAACAAGCGGTTGTTGTCAATGCTCGCCATTTCAGCGATGGCTTTCTCAATGGGGCGCGGCCTGAATTCCTGTCCTCCCAGGTAAGCCACGGCGCAAGGGTAGCAATGGAAACGGCACCCCCTGGAGGCATGGACCAGATCCACCATCTGCATGCCCCTGTAATTGTAAAGATCCCGGTTCAAGAGATCCCGCCGTGCGGTTCCCACCATGTCGATGGGGGGCCGGTCGTTCAAATAGTCATAAACAGGCTGTAGCTGCCCCGTTGAAAAATCCGAAAAAACTTTTTCCATGCGCCCTTCCGCTTCTCCCAGGAAAACCGCGTCTCCGTGCGGCTGGGTTTCCTCGGCATGCAGCATGGTGGCGATACCGCCGAATATGACTTTAATGCCCCTTTTCCGGTAGGCATCGGCAATTTCCCATCCCCTTTTCACCTGGATGGTCAGCATCATGGAGATGCCCACAAAATCCACCGGATCATCGAAGGGGATCTCTTCCAGGTTTTCATCAATAAATTCCACCTCCACATAGTCGGGAAGAGCGGCGGCAAAAACAACCGGCCCATGGGGCGGCAGATGAAATTCGGTCTGTTGTTCAAGTTTTGCCCACTTGGGGTAGATGAGTTTAAATTTCATAAGAGTCCCTGTCAGTACCTTATTTCCTGGTTTTCCGGCACAAAAAACAAGAAGTTCATTGGCTGGAAAACCTAAAACTTAAAACCTAAAACTGCCGCTCTGCCGCTTTAGTTCGTTATCTGTTCCGCACTGATCAATCGCAGGTTCAAGCGATACTTGGCGGGTTCTTGTGCCGTAAAGGTTATTTTTCCGGGGGAAACTCCCGGGGTTAGCTCGGAGACAACCTTTCGGATCAATCGCTCATTTGCATACTGTCGGATTTCAAGGATACGGTCCGGACGAACCATCACATCGACAAGCGCATCGTTTGAAACCCGGTAGCGGCATACCTCGAATCCATCTTCGGTAATTCCCGCCTCAATGGGTTCGCCATCCGGTTTCAGAAAAATAAACCGGATGTCTTCCATTAATCCTTCGGCAAAACCAATGGAATCAAAGGGCGCGACCCCCCGGTTGAGGGTTAATTTGCCGTCAAAAAGACCGTCAAAAAGCACCAGCCCCTCAAGGGTCATCATGACGGCATGAATCCGTTTCGGGCGAGATGACAACTCGGTGACCCCGATCAACTGAGCGTCCCGGCCTCCGGGAAGATTTGCCTCAATGACATGGGCGAACTGCCATTTGCCCTCAGAAAATGCGTTTTCGCAGGTCTTAATGATTTTTGAAGCCCGGGCGGCATCAACGGCATTGATCCGGGGCAGACCGGCGCAGGCCGTCAAAAGCAACATCCCCAACAGGAGCGGCACTAAACCTCGGGCGTTACATAGTCCCTTACCAGCGGGTTTTCTGTCACAAAAAACAAGAAGATCTTTGAGCCTTTGCGGCTTTGCGGCTTTGCGTGAGGCCATGGGGTATTTTGTTCTTTTCTCACTGACCATCAAAATTGATGTCCACGACACCCTGATTGATTTTGACATCCTGAAACCGGATTTTTGTAAAAGAGGTTTCCCCCTCATATATGGTGATGGTTTCAATCACACCGGGGCGATCCGAGAGCAGGATTTCAATTTTTTGAATGATTTCTGAAAATGCTTTGCTCCTGGGCACCATCACAATTTTGTGATCCCCCACAAGAGATGTATGATAATTGGGGTTGTCGGTGAATTCTCCTTTCAGCCAGAGAGAAATCTCCTGAAGCACCATTTCCATCGCTTGAAGGCCCGGGCTATGGTCTTCCTTAAAACCGTTTTCACCACCGATAAATCGGCGTACCCTCCCGTCGTGCATGAGCAGAATGCTCCGTATGGGAGAAAAATATTCCCACCTCAGTGATTCCGGTGCGCTGAAATAAAATGCCCCTTTGGAGATTAACGGGTTTATCAGGATTTCCAGATGTTTTTCCTGAACAAATTGCGCGCTGAGGGTTTGAATATCAATTGCTTTTTCCCGAATCCGATCCCAATCCCCGCCCCGGACACAGGGAACCGCCATGAAAAAAAACACAATACAGACGACCGGCCATTTTGACCAGAGGATTCGCATTAATCTATTTCCGGTCATCTCAAACCATTCCCCCATTGACCGACATCACCTGACCAGTCACATAGGACGCGTCTTCGGAGCAGAGGAACCGCACCACGGTAGCCACCTCTTCCGACCGACCCACCCGGGCCATGGGGATCAAGCCTTTGATCTGCCCCTTTGGAATGTCTTCGATCATTTCGGTCTGGATCAACCCCGGTGCCACCACATTGACCCTGACACCCAAACGCGCCACCTCAGCAGCGATGGCACGGCTGGCACCGATGAGCCCGGCCTTGGCCGCCGAATAATTGGCCTGCCCCCGGTGCCCCACGATGCCGGAAACCGACGATATGCTGACGATGCTGCCCTGTTTTTGGGCCACCATATTTTCCAGAACAGGCCGTGTGACGTTGTAAAACCCCTTGAGATGGGTATTGATAACACTATCCCATTCGTTTTCGGTCATAAACACAAACAAGCCATCGGAGGTAATCCCCGCGTTGTTGACCAGGATATGAACAGACCCATGCCGCTGGATAATGTCTCCGATCGCTTTTTGGGTCTCCCCAGCGTTGGCGACATCAAACCGGCTGATCTCACCGTGCCCCCCCTGCCCGGTCACCATCCGAAGGGTTTCTTCAGCGGCCCGGTTGTTTGAATGGAAATTGATCACCACATGACAGCCCGTGCTGGCCAGTTCCAGACAGATGGCGCGTCCAATCCCTCGACTTCCACCGGTTACCAGCGCTACGGAGCGCTCCTTGCTGCTCATACTCCCCTCCCCTGTTCATTTGAATCGGATTGCACCACCTGCAATTTAATTTCTGCGAGAATTTGATCCCCCAGGCGCACAACGCCCGCTATTTCGGTATAAAGTTCCACCTGAAAAACTCTTTCCGACAGTGAGCTATGTGCCTGTTATCACAACGTAGAAAACGGGCAAGCAGAATGCGTAGATTATTTTTTGGAAGTTCCCTAAAGGGAATACTCGGAATCAAAACCAGACACTTAGGGAAACATGCCACCGGAATTTCTGGAATTTTGTCCCATTAAATGCCTTATTTCCTAAAGCTGCGGCTTGCCGCGCTAAAAAAGACTAAACCCTTTATGCCAAATCTTTTCTTCGCCCGTATCCGGTCTTCCCACATCATTTTCAAATGAGGGCGGTGTTCCGGGGGCCGGGCCGTAATACCCTTGGGAGGTACCAGAACAGGATATGAAGGGTAAGGTTACCCCCAGTATGGAAAAAGAAATAATAGCGGTCTTTGCGCTCTTCATAAAAGTCCGCGTGGTATATTTTTTCTGTACTCTCATAGCGGCTTATCCTCCCAAATTCTATCTTGACTTTGACCAATATACTGCTGTATCCTAACATATTAGCATCTTATCATCTGGTTTTCCGTCACAAAAAACAAGAAGTTCATTGACTGAAAAACCCTAAACACAGCTTCTCCGAATTTTATTTTACAGAATCAAAAACATCCACCCTATAGCATATTCAGGGCCAAAAAACAGTCATGAGATGAAATTATTTTTTGTTCAGGCTCTGAATCCAAACTTAGAGGTTTTCTATGAAGATCATCAGCAGGTCACTCTTTTTTTTTCTCATAATGATTTTCATCCTC
>JAFCZI010000257.1 GCA_019314425.1 Deltaproteobacteria bacterium
TTTGAGGGTATTATGGAATATTGGAATGCAAATGTCCAGGTAGTTCGGCAAGCGCTTGATATTACACGTTAATTTATAATTCATGAAACTCGTGCTGAAAGTACGGAATGTGAGTTACATATCAAAACTTTGCCTGGTTATACTGCTCCAGTGTGGGAACAAGAAACATGAAAATTTCCCTGTGAGAGCGGCGTCTCGCCGCAATGATCGTAGCTGAAAGCCTCTCGTCCATCACCCCTCTTTTCGGCGTTCCTCCTCGCTTCGGATCTCGCGCCTGAGCAATTTCCCCACCTTGGACGTTGGCAGCATGTCCCGAAACTCAATATACTGGGGTACCTTGTAACCGGCCAGGCGCTTGCCGCACCACTTGATGAGGTCGTACCCGGTGATGCCCTTGACATCCTCTTTTAAGACCACGAAGATCTTAATGCACTCTCCCACCTTTTCATCGGGGATACCCACCACGCAGGCGCCGATGACGGCCTGGTTTTCCTGAAACACCCCTTCGATTTCGGAGGACGATACCCGGTATCCTTTGTGCTTGATGGTATCCACGGTACGGTCCACAAAATAGTACTGACCCTTCTCATCCATGGTCAATACATCGGCGGTCCGGTAATAGAGAAGACCATCGATTTCCACAAAAGCTTCCTTGGTTTTTTCCGGTTTGTTCCAAGTAGGCGCTGACCATGCAATCCGAATGGACCAGGGCCTCTCCCTGCTCACCGGGGGGCACAGCTTTAGGGTCGCCGGATCCACCAGTTTAACGGTTTTGCTGGGCACCACCCGGCCGATGCGGGGGACTCTCCTCGTCCGGTGCGGCACATGGTGACCCCGCCGCAGGTCTCGGTAGCGCCATACCCCTGGTAGATGGGCTTGTTAAATTTTTTGCGCCACCGTCTGCTGATCTCCTCCGGCAACACGTCGCCCCCGTTAAACGCATAGCTTAAAGAAGAAAGATCGTAAAAATCAATGCGGTCATGATCCAGGATCATCCGGTAGAGGGTGGGAACGCTGATCAATGTTTTGGCCTTGAACCAATGGATCCGCATCAAAAATAGCGTCCAGGTTGACTTTTGGCATCAGCACAATAGCCCCACCCACCAGAAGCGTGCTCAAAAAGCAGGCCTGCCTCAGAATATGAAACAGCGGCGCGGCCCCCAGGACCCCATTTTCATGAGGCTCAAACAGGGGTCGCAAAGGGGCATCTGTTCACCCTCCGATCCCAGGTATAATCCGTTATAACGCCCCCACCTCAACCCCGGGCGGGTTGCCGAAGCCCTCAGGCGCTGGATTTCACAAATGCCTTCTGTTGCCAGAACACACGGCTGCTTGCCAGCAGGGCGGCGCCAATAGCCAGGTCCAGAACAGCCACCCCGACCAGAACGGCAAAGGAAGTGTGCGCCAGCCGGGACAGAACCGCACCGGCCGCAATCATGAGGGAAAGAAGGACAAAGAAACCGGGACTGAAGAACTGCCAGAGCTTAGGATGCCTCAAGCTCGATATGCGTGTCAGGTTATTCTTGCAGCTCCTGGAAAAAATAAATTTTCCCTTGACCGCACCCAGCAAAAGCCCCGCACCGGCCGCTATCCAGGGCCACACGGCGCCCGGGAATAGAGAAGCGGATCCAGCCAGCAACGTTCCGCCTTTAACCAGCAGGATAACCCCGCCCAAACACCACACGAGACCCGCCAGGATATTCAACATCCTGATATGAGCAATCCTTCGGTTCTGATCAACCCAATGGGTGTTTACATCATCTACCATTCTCACCTCACGTTCAAAGCATGGCGCATTCTAAGGCGGTTCCATAGAAATCGTCAAGGGTTTGTTCATAATGAAAATTGCTGATTTTAGAGTACGGCCATTGTGATTTTGATGAAACTCTGATAATAAGGTAGCAGTTCACGGTTCACAGTTGTCCGTTGACCGCTGAAAAAATAAACCCCATCAGACATCCCAAGGGAGGAGAAAGCCATGTCCGGAAACTTTCATAACGGAGCCGGCAGTGTTCCCAGAAAACGCCATATCTCCGAATTCATTCTGATTCTTTTGCTGTTGCTGTCGGTGGTGGGTATTGCACTCACCGATTTCAGTCCCACCAAGGGATTCTGGTACTGGATGGCCATGGCCCCTGTTTTTTGCATAGCGACCATCGCCATTGAGTGGTCCCGCATGAACCGCCAGGGAGAAAGCAAGGGCAGGCTGGTATGGACACAAGCCTTTCACTGGTTCGGTTACCTGGTAATCATATATATGGTCTTCCTGCTCAGCTCTACGGAAACGGGACGGCTCAATAACGTGGACGTGGGGCTCGTAGCCCTTCTGATCCTGGCTTTTACCACCTTCAGTGCCGGCATTACCGCTAGCTGGCGGATCTCCATCGTGGGCATTTTCCTCGGCATTGCCGTGGTGGCCATAGCCCTCCTTGAAGAGTACCTTTGGGTCATTCTGATTCCCCTGGCGCTCATTGTCATCGGTGCTTTTCTATTTCGTCGCCGAAAATCAAAACAGGCTTGATGACGTCGTAAAAAGCCCCATCTACTGTGTTGCAGAAATTTTCCAGAATCTCAACATACGACATGTATGCCTACGATCCTGAAAAATTGTTACGCCTTGTGTATGGAACTTTTTACAACGCCATCTATAATTCGTGACTTTTTAAAAGACCATCAGACTTAAGGGAGATCAGGATTTTGGGAAATAAGATGGAACTGCTGAAAATAGACCGCGACAAATGCAAAAAGGACGGCATCTGCGCCGCCGAATGCCCCATGGCCATCATACAAATGGACCATGAAGAGGGTTATCCTCGCCTCTTACCCGATACGGAAGAGGTTTGTCTGAGATGCGGACACTGTGTTGCCGTCTGCCCGAACGGGGCGCTCCAGCACACCAGCATTCCCATGGAACGGTGCCCATCCATTATAAAGGATCTGATCATTAACCGTGAACAGGCCGTACAGTTTCTGCGATCCCGCCGTTCCGTCCGCATCTACGGGGACAAACCGGTGGAAAAAGAAAAAATCCAGGAACTCATCGAGATCGCCCGGTACGCGCCCTCCGCAGGGAACCGCCAGATGGTAAACTGGCGGGTCATTACCGATCAGGACAAAATCCACCGACTGGCGGAACTCACCGTTGAATGGATGCGCTTTATTCTTGAAAAGGGTCCCGAAGCAGCCCGCGCGCCCTATTTCCCCGCCATCGTAACGGCCTGGGATAAGGGTATGGACAAGGTCCTGAGAGACGCCCCCGTTCTGGTGGTGGCCCACGCCCCCAAAGAAGCGTTAAACGGCATGGTCGACCTGACCCTGACCCTGTCCTACCTTGAACTGGCAGCACCCACACTGGGCCTTGGAACATGCTGGGCAGGATTGCTTCAGGGGGCGCTTCATTCAGGACCGGAGATCAAAAAAGTGCTGGGGCTACCGGAAAATCATCCCCACCATTACCCCATGATGCTGGGATATGCCAAGCCCAGATATTACCGGTTGCCGGAACGAAAACCACCGAAAATTGTGTGGGCATAAAATGCAAAAAACCCGCCAAAGATATTTTAAATTTCAGAAAAGATAAATATCGAATATCGAACAAGGATTGTCGAAAGAATATTCAGAGTTTGACCTTGAAGACCGTTTGATTGATGAGGCCTGATTACCGTTTTGGCCGTGTTGGGCTATAGGTACAACCGTAGGTGCGGATTTATCCGAAAAAAGTTTAAAAGTTACGGCCGTCCCGCTATACGCCATCCACAAAGAGATTCAACCGCTTCTTTTCTTCATACACCTTTTCTGATAACAGCTCTCTGAGCAACGCCTGATAGGAGGTCATCCCTTTTATCCTTGCCAACCTGCGCAGATCATCTATGATGACCCTCGGAAGAGAAACCGA
>JAFCZI010000042.1 GCA_019314425.1 Deltaproteobacteria bacterium
CTGCCAAGGTAGCGGGTCTGTATCAGCATACCTGCTATCCAGCTCGCTACCTTGGCAACTATATCATATTTTGGCTTATTTTTCAATGCCTAGCGGCTAATTACTGGGAAGAACAAGTGATTCTACAGTTTCTGGATAACTCCTACCGATATTTTTTGCTTAACGATAAAAAATCCAATTTTTTCAGTTTACTAATTGGCTAACTTGAAAAAGGGAATGATATCCTAATTCCGGATAAGCTGCCATGCTAAGAATCCCTTCAGAAATTGTGCAGTTCTTAGCTTCTCACCCTCTTTTCTTCTTTTCACCGATCAATCTCAGGAATCACCAGATCCAGGCTGCCCAGAATGGAAACCGCATCCTGCAGAAGGTGTCCCTGCGCCAATTCCCCAAAAAGACTCAGGTTGGAAAACCCGGGCGAGCGCAATTTAACCCGATAGGGATGTTTATCGCCGTTTGAAATCAGGTAGATGCCGATCTTTCCCCGAGCCCCTTCCACAGCAAAATAGACTTCCCCCTTGGGGGCCTTCCAGCGGGGTTTTGGCGCTTTTTTAACAATGTGATCCCCTTCCGGGATCTGGTCAACCGCCTGTTCGATAATTTTCAGGCTTTCCGCCAGTTCCGCCATGCGAACCCGGTACCGACCCATGGCATCACCGTTTTCATCAACGGGTATCTCATAGTCAAACCGGTCGTATATGGAATAGGGCTCGGCTTTTCGAATATCATAGGACCGGTTGGAGCCTCTCAATACCGGACCGGTGGCCCCGTATTTTTGGCACATTTCCAGGGAAAGCACCCCTACCCCCTCACATCGTTTGCGGAAAATAATGTTGTCGGTTACCAGATCCCGGTACATGGGAAGCCGGTCTCTCATGTATTTCACAAAGAGAAGGGTGTCTTTCAGAAATGCATCGGTAACATCGTTCGCCACCCCGCCGGGGCGAAAAAAACTGTAAGTGAGACGTGATCCCGAAATGGGTTGAAGGAGGTCCAGAATCTTTTCCCGATCCTCAAAGGCGTACATGATGGGGGTAAAGGCCCCCAGATCCAGAATATAGGCGCCGAACCAGACCAGGTGGGAAGAGATGCGGTTTAATTCCCCGGTGATCACCCGAATGAATTCCGCCCGTTCAGGCACTTCAATACCGGCCAGGCGCTCCAGTGCCCCCACGTAGGCCCAGTTCCACCCCAGCGGGTTCAGGTAGTCCACGCGCCCCATGTTGGGCATGTATTGCACACAGGTTCTGATTTCCGCCATTTTTTCATGCATTCGGTGGAGGTATCCGATGACAGGCGTTGCGCTAACGATGTACTCGCCGTCAAGGACCAACACAACCCGAAGTACCCCGTGTGTGGACGGGTGCTGAGGCCCCATGTTGATGATGAGGGTTTGTTCGTCGCCTTCGGTCATTGCCCCTCGGGTTTCGATGCTTCGGTTGACGAATCGGCTTCTTCAAAAAACAGAAAATCAGGATTTCTTTCCACGATTTCGCCCGGGTCCAAAAGATCTTTCAGGGACGCTCTGGATTTTGCCTCTTTTATCAGGGGATGACCCGTCATATCTTCGGGCAACAGCAGGGGTTTTGGATCCGGGTGACCGGTGAAATGGATGCCGAAAAGATCCATCGTCTCCCGTTCGTGCCATAACGCGCCGCTGTAAATGGCGCTGATGGAAGGAATTTGAGGGTCATCGTGAGGAACGATTACATAGAGAGAAGCTCTGTCCGGGCCGGAGTAGGCGCTTAAATGATACACCGCCGCAAAACCATTTGCGCTGTCCAGAGCCGAAATATCTTCCAGAAAAAAACCGGCTTTGTAAAGATGTACGACCGCGTCCACCAGGGTGTCGGGGGAGAGGAAGAGGCCCCAGGTGATCCCCGTCTTTCCGAAATCATGTCGGCATTTACACAGGGTCTCGAAACCTTCCATCCATGCGGGCGTCATTTGCCTTTTTCCTCGGGCGGTTCCGGCCACCAGCGTCGGCCGCTGATTTTTTTCTGCAATTCAAACAGCCCTTCGAGGAGCGCTTCCGGCCGGGCCGGGCATCCGGGTACGTAAACGTCCACGGGTATAATTTTATCCACACCCTCCACCACCGCATACTGGCCCGGAAATTTAAAAGGCCCCCCTGAGATGGCGCAGTTTCCCATGGCAATCACCCATTTGGGCGCAGGCATCTGGTCGTAAAGGCGCTCAATGGCCGGGGCTAGTTTATGGGTCACGGTGCCCGCTACGATCATCAGGTCCGACTGCCGGGGGGATGCGCGAAACACCTCGGCCCCGAAGCGGGCCAAGTCGAACCTTGCCATGCCCGCGGCCATCATCTCGATAGCACAGCAAGCCAGTCCGAACGTCATGGGCCACAGGGACATGGACCGGCACACATTCTTCAGATTCTCCGCCAGTTCAAGTTGGAAAATGGGAGGCGTCCAGGACCCTGACCTTTGTATTACCCCGGTTCTAGTGGGGAAATGGATTTCCGAGGCCACCTAAAAACTCCTTTTGCGTGAAAAAACAAAACGGCCAGCGCCAGCACCAGGAGAAACACAAACACCTTGAAAAACGCTGAAAATCCCGTAGCATGAGAATAGAAAAGAGCCACGGGAAAGAGGTAGAGTACATCCACTTCAAAGGCCAGAAAGATCAGGGCATAGATGTAGTAGTTGATGTGAAAGCGGATACGGGCTCCGGCAAGGGGTCGCATGCCGCATTCATAAGACATGCCCATTTGCTTGTCCCTCGCTCGGGGAGATAGAAAAAAAGCGCCGGTCAGAGCGCCTGCGGCCATGAGAAAACCCACGAGGAAGAAAAGCAGGATCGATATGTGTAACCCGTTAAAGACCATTGAGAGTTCCAGGTTCCTTTTTCTGAGGATCTATCCAGCTGAAACTTACGCATATTAACATACCAGGAAACATGGGGGTTGCAAAGAATAATTTCCGATTATTTTATGGGTTGACAGAACGCGGCCTTTTCGTGATATCCTTGACGGCGTCGTAAAAAGTCCCCGCTACTGCGTTGCAGTGATTTTTCAGAATCTCAACATACGACATGTATGCCCGACGATCCTGAAAAACCACTACGCCTTGTATATGGAACTTTTTACGACGCCATCTGTAGATAGATTCGTGACTTTTTACGAGGTTATCATCCTTGATACTTTGAAAATGATTGGAAGGATGGATTAGAGTAGGACTCAATGCTGTTTTCGTCACTTCCTGAACGGGGGATGACCTGTTATGGGTATCATATGTGCCTTATTCCTTGTTATCGGTCTTGTCCTGATTGCCTGGGCCGGGGTCCAGGGGCTTGGGCTGTCCTATCTGTTCGGCGTTCTGATTCCTTACACGGCCATGGTCATTTTTTTCCTGGGGGTTCTGGCCCGTTTGCTCAAGTGGGCTCGCATCCCCAATCCCTTTGTCATTCCCACCACCGGAGGCCAGCAAAAAAGCCTGAGCTGGATCAAACCCTCCAGACTGGATAACCCATCTACCCGAGGGCAAGCTCTGGGCCGGCTCCTTTCCGAAGTCTTCCTGTTCAGGTCCCTTTTTCGGAATCTCTCGCCAAGGGTCGCCCCAGCTCGTAAAAATGGGCAGCAGCCGGGGCTGACCTTCGCCTCAGCCAAATGGCTCTGGCTCTTTGCCATTTTATTTCACTATGCCATGTTTGCGACGGTTTTCAGGCACCTGCGGTTTTTTACAAACCCCGTTCCCTGGCCCGTAAAAATGGCGGAAGCCCTGGACGGGTGGCTGGAGGTGGGGATTCCGGAGATTCTGATAAGCGGCCTGGTCCTGTTGATGGCCGTCAGCCTGCTCCTGGCCCGGCGCTTGTTGATACCCAGATTACGATACATTTCGCTTCTAAACGACTATTTCCCCCTGTTTTTGCTCATAGGCATCGCCGGTACGGGGGCGCTCATGCGCTACGTGGTGGGCATTGACGCCAGCGGCGCCAAACAACTGGCCATGGGTCTTATTTCGTTTAATCCCGTTATCCCGGAAGGCATTGGCTCTCTTTTTTTCATACACTTCTTTCTGGTCTGCACACTTTTGGCGTACCTTCCCTTCAGCAAACTGATGCACACAGGCGGCATTTTCTTTTCCCCCACACGCACCATGCCCAACAACAGCCGGGCCGTTTTTCATGAAAACCCATGGAACTACCCGGTTAAATTTCATACCTACCAGGCCTATGAGAATGAATTTCACGACAAAATGGTGGAAGCGGGGATCCCCCTGGACGAAGCTACGCCCCCATCGAACGGAAAGGACTGACCCTGTGAACAACAATCTCCCAGACGCCGAAGAACTTGCCCGCATCCATCTGGATATGCCCTCAGAGGGATGGATGAACACCCCCGTCAAACTCCAAAAGGGAATGTACTGCCACGGGGTTCAAGGCAAAAACATCAAGGCCCTGGGGATGCCCAACCCCCGGGACTGGTTGGTGGAAGACGACGACTGGCAGCTTCCGGAAGACTGGTACCATATCGTCATGGAAGGGCTCAGGGAACGGCTCCATCGATTTCGATCACTTCAAATCTTCATGGATATCTGCGTCCGCTGCGGGGCCTGCGCAGACAAATGCCATTTCTTCATCGGTTCCGGCGACCCCAAAAACATGCCGGTGCTCCGGGCGGAATTGCTGCGGTCCGTGTACCGCCATGATTTCACCCGGGCGGGCCGCATCATGGGCAAAATGGTGGGGGCCCGGAAGCTGACCAAAGATGTGATCCGGGAATGGTGGTATTATTTTTTTCAATGCAGTGAATGCCGCAGATGCTCCCTGTTCTGCCCCTACGGCATCGACACGGCGGAGATTACCATCCTGGGGCGTGAGCTGCTGAATCTTCTGGGACTCAACATCGACTGGATCGGGGCGGCTGTCGCCAAATGCCACCATGTGGGCAACCATATCGGCATGGAACCCCAGACCTTCAAGGAATCCATTGAATTTTTGTGCGATGATATCGAAGAAATCACCGGGGTCAAAATTGAACCCTCTGTCAACCGCAAAGGGGCCGAAATTCTGTTTGTGACCTCTTCAGGGGATTTTTACGCAGAACCGGGCATTTTCACCTGCATGGGATACCTGATGCTGTTCCACCAACTGGGGCTGGATTACACCTGGTCCACCTATGCGGCCGAAGGGGGCAATTTCGGTTTTTTCACCAGCCATGAGGTGGCCAAGCTGCTTAACGCCAAGATGTACGCCGAAGCCGAACGCTTGAAGGTCAAATTTATTCTGGGCGGAGAATGCGGGCATATGTGGCGGGTCATTCATCAATATATGGGCACCATGAACGGCCCGGCCGGTTTCCTGGAAACGCCGGTTTCCCCCGTGACGGGAACCCGATTTGACCACGCGGCTTCCACCAAGGCGGTCCATATCTGCGAATTCACCTCGGACCTGGTTCACCAGAACAAGATCAAGCTGGATCCCACCCGAAACGACCATCTGAACGTCACCTTTCACGACTCCTGCAACGTGGCCCGGGGCATGGGTCTGCTGGATGAACCCCGTTACCTGATCAAAAAAGTCTGCAATCATTTTTATGAAATGCCCGAAGAAACCATTCGAGAACGGACCTTCTGCTGCGGCAGCGGCGCGGGATTGCATGCGGGAGAGGATATGGAACTGCGCATGCGGGGCGGTTTCCCAAGGGCCAACGCGGTGAGAGCTGTGCGCGACCGGTATGATGTGAACACGCTCGCCTGCATCTGCGCCATCGACCGGGTGGCATTACCCGCCCTCATGGATTACTGGGCTCCGGAAGTGGGGGTTACGGGCATCCATGAACTGCTGGGCAATGCCCTGGTGATGGAGGGGGAAATCCCACGGACCCTGGACCTTCGCGGGGAGGAGCTACCGGGAAAAGCATCCCCTTCTGACACAACCCGAGAAACGGAGGGTGCCTGATGCACGGCAAAGGCTGGGTGATCACAGGGATGATTTTTTTTGCCGCTTTAGCGGCCTTTCCCTTTTACTGGAATTCGTTGGGAGAAGATAAGCCTTTTCCCAAGCTGGAAATGCCTGGAAAAGCCACAGCGTGCGTGGAAGAAACCGCGTTCATGCGCGCAAATCACATGCGGTTGCTGGATGCCTGGCGGGTTTCGGTGGTGCGGGATAACCTTTTCATTTACACCGCTGTTTCCGGAAAGACATTTGAGATGAACCTTCACAAAACCTGCCTGGGGTGCCACACCTCCACTGAAAAGTTCTGCGACCGATGTCACGCGTACAATGATGTCATCCCCCCCTGCTGGAAATGTCATGTGGAGACGGGTGGTTCCGGAAAAGGGGACGCGTCATGACCATCAGCCGAAGAAAATTCTTAAAAACAGTGTCTGCGTCGTGTCTGGCCGTGACGGCGCAATCCGCCGTGAGCCATGGCTTTTCGCTCCCGGGGCATATGTCCCCGGACCCCCGTGAGCTCAAAGCCAAACGCTGGGCCATGCTGGTGGATATGAGAAAATGCGACGGCAAATGCACGGAAGACTGTATCGGCGTTTGTCACGAGATTCACAATATCCCCTATATTCCCTCCGTCGAACACCAGGTCATGTGGTTGTTTCAGGAACCCTATGAAAACACCTTCCCCAACAGGTCCCATGAACTCATATCGAAAAACCTTAAGAACCGCAATTTTTTACTCTTGTGCAACCATTGCGATGATCCTCCCTGCGTAAGGGTCTGCCCGACCCAGGCCACATTCAAACGGAAAAATGACGGCATCGTCATGATCGACTACCACCGCTGCATCGGTTGCCGTTTCTGTATGGCCGCCTGTCCATACGGATCTCGAAGTTTTAATTTCCGCGACCCCCGGCCCTATATCAAAAAGATTCACCCGGAATTTCCCACCCGGCGAAAAGGGGTAGTGGAGAAATGCAACTTCTGTCAGGAACGATTGGAAGTGGGCCAAATGCCCGCCTGCGTGGAAGGCTGTAAAAAGGGCGCGCTGGTCTTTGGAGACCTGGGTGATCCGTCTTCGGAAATCCGTAAAATCCTGGCGGAAAAGCCCCATATGAGGCGCAAACCGGGTCTGGGCACCCGGCCGTCGGTGTTTTACATTTTGTAGAGGCCTGATGCGGCAAGCCGCAGTTTTAAGTTTTAGGTTTTAAGTTTTAAGTTTTTCAGCCCATGAACTTCTTGTTTTTTGTGACAGAAAACCAGGCGATAAGGTACTAATATGATTGAAAAAGCGCTTCACGGCGGAAAAGGCTACCGGGCCTGGATCATCTTCCTGGCGGCGGGTATAGGGGTGGGGCTTTTCGCCTACCTCTATCAGCTGCGGGAAGGTCTGTGGCTCACCGGCATGAGCCGGAATGTTTCCTGGGGCTTCTACATCTCCCAATTCACCTTCCTGGTGGGGGTGGCAGCCTCCGTGTTCATGGTAGTGCTGCCCCTGTATCTTCATGATTTCAAAGCCTTTGCCCCCATCACGGCCCTGGCCCAGTTTTTGGCGGTGGGGGCTCTGTCCATGAGCCTGCTCTTTATCTTTTCCGATGTGGGCATGCCCATGCGCATCCTGAACGTGCCCCTCAACCCCACTCCCGGTTCCATGCTGTTTTACGACACCCTATTTCTGCCGGGGTTCATGCTGATCAACCTGGTCATCGGCTGGACCGCCGTCGGGGCCGAAAAAAGGGAGACGCCGCTGCCGGGATGGATCAAGGGTCTTATCTACCTTTCTCTGCCCTGGGCCGTAATCATGCACACGGTTACGGCTTTCATCTACGCCGGCACTCCCGGCCGGGGATTCTGGATGACAGCCATCATGGCGCCCCGTTTTTTGACCACGGCCTTTGCCGCAGGGACGGCCCTTTTGATCCTTCTTTCCATGGTAATCAAATCCCTCACCCGGTTTGACGCCGGAGAAAAGGCCATTTGGAAGCTGGTCACCATACTCCTTTATTCGCTGATTATTGACGCGTTTTTCCTGGCCGTGGAATATTTTACCGCCATTTACAGCCATGTCCCCGCCTATACTGAAACCTTTCGGTATCTTTTTTTCGGGATCGATGGCAACAATGCCTTTGTGCCCTGGTTCTGGAGCATGAACCTGGCCATCCTGGTCGCTATTTTTCTGCTGGCCATTCCCGGCGTGAGAACAAGCCGTTTCCGTCTGGCAACGGCCTGCATCATCGCCCTTGCGGGTCTCTGGATCGACAAGGGGTTTTTGCTGGTACCCGCAGCCTTTATTCCCAATGTTTTCGGTCGGATCATGGAATATCCGCCCTCATGGGTGGAATTGACCGTATCCCTGGGCATCTACTGCCTGGGCATGCTCATGATAACGGCCTTCTATAAAGTGACCCTGGCTATCAAAAATGAATAGTGTCCGAACGAAAAAGGGAGGAAAAAATGGGATTTTTTAAACGGTTGTTCGGTATTTGTCAGACGGCGTCTCCAGCTGACGATGGATGCTGGAATTTTGAGAATGGAAAGATTGAAATCCAGCTGGATCGCGCCCCGGAGATCAAGAATCAGGGCGGAGCGATCCGTCTGGAAGGAAACGGATCTCCCGAAAGGGTCTTGGTCATCCACGGCAGGGATGGTCAATTTCATGCGTACAAAAACCGCTGCACCCATGCCGGCCGAAGAATCGATCCGTTTGAAGAGAACGAATCGCTCCGGTGTTGCAGCATTTCAAAATCAACCTTTGATTACGATGGAAGCGTTATTTCGGGGTCGGCCAAAAAGCCTTTGACCCCATTTAAAGTGGAACAGGATGCGGGTAAACTGACGGTTTCTGTTGTTTAAGTTAAGAAAGTTTGTATTTTATGATGAAAGGCAGAAAAGCGTTTTTTTGGATTGGCGGCGTTGTGAGCGGAGTCCTGCTTTTGCTGTGCGTGTTGTTCCTGGCAGCACCTCTGATCATAAACCTCGACAGCGTACATAGGGATATTGAAACCCGTTTTAACCAGGAAACGGGTGGGCAAGGTACATTCCAAAAGCTGGATCTTTACTTTCTTCCCAGGCCCCATGCGGTCATCTGCGGAGGTAAGCTCTCTTTTCCCGGAAATAACAGTCTGGTCTTTGAAACCTTAACCGTTTATCCAAAGCTTCTGCCCTTGCTTAAAGGGAAGTTTCTTCCGGCCCGGGTTCAATTCTCTTCCCTCCGCACCAGTCTTGACTTGATTCCATCCAAAAAGGATCAATCGTCCCCAAATCATTCTTCCGACACCGTTGGGGCATTGGAAATATCCCCGGCAATCCGCGCCTGGATCAACAAAACCGATGGTCTTAGAGTCCAGGTTGAAAATGGACTCTTGAATCTCACCGCCGGGGGGCCAATCTTCAAAAACCGGGCATCATTCAGGTTCAATAACATTAACCTTTCAGCCGAGTACGCCAACGACAGTCTGACCCTTGAATTGACATGCGCCTCAAACCTTTTTGAAAAATTGAATCTGAAAGGTCAAATGGCACTCGCTTCCCGTAAGACAAAAGGGACACTGACCCTTTCAGGTTTCAACACCGGCGAATTACCAGACGACATACATCACCACGAGGCCATGCGGGTGGAAGACGGGGTGGCAGACCTTCAGATGAACTTTGAAGGGGTGGGATTTCAAAGTCTGAAAGCCGATATAAACCTGTCCGCGCCTTCGCTGGGGTTATCGCGCGGCCAAAGAAAGATTACGGTAAAAGGGGCTCGAATCGATGGCAACATCCAGCTTGAAAAAGGTTTCCTGGCTGCGTCTTTGTCCGACATGACCCTGGACTATCCCCCCATGAACCTGTCCGGGACCCGATTAAAACTGGGCAAAAATGAAAAGGATGCCGCACGGGTGAACATACACCTTGTGGGAAAAGATGTGGACGTGCCGGCGCTTCGTTCCTGCGCCCTGGATCTGGCGGGGGATATTTCAGTGGTCAAGGATATTTTTGCGATCATCAAAAACGGAAATGTCCCATCCATAACGGTCGATGTGAAGGGAAAATCCCTGGCAGATCTGGACAATCTGAATGCCTATACTATCGAAGGCCATATGCGAAAGGGGAAGATTTCCCTGACAAATCCGAATCTTAACCTGACGGATGTAGCGGGAAACGCCCTGATCTCAAATGGGATACTCAGCGGGCAGAACATTCGAGCAAAGTTAAGGAAAATAAAAGGGAAGGAAGGCATCCTTACGATAGCGCTTAAAGAAAGCGACACACCTTTTCACCTGAACATCCAGGTGGACGCAGATCTGGCCGAGGCCCATACCGTTTTAAAACGGCTTATCACAGAGGGCGCCTTTGCAGAAGATCTTCGCCGTATCCAATCCATCGAGGGTCAGGCCACGGCACAGCTGAAGCTTGATGAAAAAGAGAGCGGCCTCCTGGTGGATGTGGAGGGTTCATCCTGCCGGCTGAAAGCCCTTTACCGCTCCCTGCCGTTACCCGTGACCGTTAAAAGCGGCAGGATTCATTACCGGCAAAATCATATCCGGCTGCGTGAACTGGCAGGCGCGGTGGGTCAATCTGATTTTTTTGTGGAATCAGGCCTGCTGGACTGGCAGGATGAACCGCAAATAGAAATTGAATCCGCAAAGGCCACGGTTTTGATGGAACAGGTTTACCCCCTCATCTCCGCCATGGAAGGATCCGGCAACTGGCTGAAAAAGCTGAATAACGTAGAGGGCCGACTGTCCATTCATTCCCTGACCCTGAAAGGTCCGCTGGAAACCCCTGCCGCCTGGCGGTATCAGGCCGATTTACAAGTGGAACGTCTGCTTCTGAACGCGGCGTTTTTGCCGGGACCGCTCAAAGCATCCGAAGCGCGGTTGAGCGTGAGCACGGGGGGGATTCGCATCGGCCATGCTGAGATCAGCATCCTGGATACGAACCTCAGTATGGCGGGTAAATTAGCGGGCCCCGTGAAAAATCTGAAGCGTTTTAAAACCACCCTGTCAGGGACCTTGGGGTCTCAAGGGATGCAATATCTCTATAAAACCCTTGAACTGCCCGATGACTTTCTGCTGCGAACACCCCTGACGGTTCAATCGGGTCGTGCCCGCTGGGAGAAGGGCGAAAACGTATCCTTTGGGGGAGATATGCTTTTCCCCGATGGACCCAGCGTATCCATGGATGTTTCTTACGGACCTGCAAAATTGAATATTCGAAACCTGGTGGTAAAGGATGGCGCCACAAGGGCTTCTTTTGCCATGCTGGCTCACGAAGAGCTGGTGGATCTTAATTTTTCGGGAAAATTCCAGAAATCAACCCTGGACGGAATTTTCGTAAAAAACCGTGTTTTGGACGGTTGGATTGAGGGCAACATATCCGCCCGGGTATTGCCGATGCTATCATTTTCTACCTCGGCAGAAGGGTTTCTCACCGGAAAGGACATCCTTGTTTACGGGATGGCGCTGCCTGCGAGGATTGAGGACTTTTCTTTGCACGCCGAAGGTCAACAGCTCCGTTTTGATTCGGTTCGGATGGTTCTGGATGAAAACCGACTTGTCATGAGCGGCACTGCTGATCTTTCAAGGGAAAACCCTGGATTTGATGTGGATATTTCCACTGAAAACGTTAACCTTGACAAAATCCTGGCACTCCTGAAAAAATCTGATAAAGACCCCTGGCGTTTCCCCGTTCGGGGGACA
>JAFCZI010000258.1 GCA_019314425.1 Deltaproteobacteria bacterium
CATGGGCACGTCCGGAGCGATATTTTTAACCACATACAGGTTCAATCCCACCGGGGGGGTGACCAGGCCGATTTCCAGGTTGACGGTCATGATGACGGCAAACCAGATGGGATCGAATCCGAGTCCCCTGATGATCGGCAGTAGCAGGGGGGCCACCATTAAAATGACGGCCGCCGGTGGAATGAAACAGCCCAGGATGAGCAACAGAATATTGATCACCACGATAATCCCCCACTTGTCCAGGGGCAGTTTCAATATCAGTTCTCCCAGCGCCTGGGTAGCATACAAATCCGACGAAACCCAGGCAAAAACCAGGGCTGCGGCCATAATCATCAGGATCATGCTGCTTTCATTCAGCGCTTTGATAAATATTTCCCAGAGTTGTCGCGGGCGATAGACCCTGTAGATGGTAATCACAAAAAACAGCGACAGGACCGCACCCAGGCCACCGGCTTCACTCGGCGTGGCCCAACCGCCGTATAGCGACCCCATGATGCCGATGATAATCAGCACAAATGGTAAAATCTTGAAGAGCGATAGAAATCTATCGGCCCAGGAAAATTCCTCGTGAACCTCCTTGGTTTCCAGAAAATAGGTCGATCCTGGCTGGGCAGGCACAAACTTGCGGTAAAAAAACACGATGGCGAGCCACGCGCAGCTTAATGCCACGAGAAGAATTCCCGGGATAATACCGGCGATAAAGCATTTGCCGATTGATGTCTCGGTGGCAACCCCGTAAAGAATCATGGTCACGCTCGGCGGAATCAAAATGCCGAGCGTGCCGGCATGGGCAATCAGTCCGGTGGCCAGGGCCGCCGAGTATCCCCGCCGCCGCATCTCGGGAATACCGATGCCGCCGATGGCCGCGGCCGTAGCCGGGCTCGACCCGCACAGGGCGGCGAAAATACCACACCCGACCATATTGGCAATACCGAGCCCCCCGGGGATCCTGTGGAGCCATTTGTGAAGGGTTTCGTAAAGATCTTTGCTGGCCCGGGATGCGGCAATCGGTGCACTCAACAAAATGAAAAGCGGGATGGCCAGGAGCGCAAAGCTGTCCATGCTACCGTGGAGCACGTAGGGCAAGGTCGGGAGCAGGTGCGGGGAGAAAATAATAATAAAGATTACCGATATGCCCGCCAACCCCGCCCAGATGGGAATCCCGGAGACGAGCAGGACAAATGCGGTTCCAAACAGGAGGATGGCCAGTACGTATTCGTTCATACCTTGCCTTTCAGTTCAAATGATCGGACATCAGTCCGATGGGGCGGTTTTCTTTTCGATATTTACATCTGCAAGTTCTGACGGGATCACATTCTCTTCGATATCGCCCTTTCGCAGCCGCTCGATTTTACGCCCGATATAAACGATATATTGCAGAAACAGCAGGGTCATGCCCAGCGGCAGAAACAGGTACGGAATCCAAAGGGGCGGGCCCCACAACGATTCGGAGTGCTCATTGTTGACGACCGTCTCCCACCACATGGGCCAGGCATACCAGGCCAGAATGGCGGACAGGATGCACGCGGCGATGGAAACCACGATCAGGGTGATTTCCCGCGTGCGGGGCGAAAGGTGGATGATCACCAGATCAACGTTAAGGTGGTGTTCATTCTT
The DNA here is from genome assembly GCA_019314425.1 of Deltaproteobacteria bacterium. Classification (GTDB taxonomy): domain Bacteria; phylum Desulfobacterota; class DSM-4660; order Desulfatiglandales; family Desulfatiglandaceae; genus NaphS2. The sequence continues at coordinate 1,618 of JAFCZI010000258.1, forward strand.
CTGCACGAACGGAGCGCCCCCGAAAACCGCGAAGATCAGCAGGTAAACCGATGCCTCGATTTGCCAGATGGTGGAAATTCCCAACAGCTTGCGGACAATGACCGCTTCAGTGACGATCAAGGCCGCCGCCACCAGGCATAAAGCGGCCAGCCAGCCGGTGACGAGGGTCAGGCCGTCGATGATGCGGACAAAAATTTGGAGGACTGTTTTCATGGTATCCATCCGAAGGTAGGGGCGATAAATGGGCAAGCATCCTTGCGCTGCGCGAAAATGCCTGCGCCCCGAGCGGCACTGCCTATGCCGCGGGGTTTATGGGCGGTGGCCAAACCCGCCCGGGTATTTCATGACCCGTGTCTGATGCGGCGCTTGAAATACCCGGGTCGAGCCTGTTGGTCATTGCCGCCCATTGATGGGTGATGTCTGAAAGCCGGGCGGCGCTGCCAAAGCGTCCTATTTCATGGCATCCAGCGCCAGGTCGAGATACTCCTGTCCGCCGGCAACGTTTTTCGCATACTCTTTCCACGCGGTCTGCTTGGCAAACTCGAGCCACTGGTCAAATTCCACCTTGGTCATGTACTGAATTTTGACGCCGGCTTTCGTGTACTCGGCAATCAGCTTGTCAACCAGGGATTTGAAGTTTGGAATGACCCAGTTGGCATTCATCCACTCGGCAACCTCCAGGAAGATCTTTTGCTGCTCCGGGGTGAGGCGTTTCCAGGTTGTATTGGAAATAATCAAATTCTCGGCCATGTACCAGATCGAATAATCCCGTGGCGCATTGATGTAGCTCAGCACCTCGTAGAGCCGATAGGAGACAAAGGAGGCCGAAGAGGTCAGCATGGTGTCCAGCACACCGGTGGACAGTGCGTGGTACGTCTCCGATGACGGCATGCTGGTAATCGATGCTCCGGCTTCGCGCAGCATGAATTCAAATTTTTTACCGGCCGCCCTCATCTTGGTACCCTTGACGTCGGCGGGCAGTTTAATCTGTCTGACTTTACTGCCGACACCGCCGTCAAACCAGGCCCACACGAGGTTTTTGACACCGTTGTCCTCCATCAGTTTTTCCACTTTTTTGCCGATGGGCTTGTTGCGCCAGGTCATGCCCTGGGCGACGCTGGTGACCCCGCACGGCATCAGCGTGATGGACATCTGCGGCACCTTGCCGGAGGCATAATCCAGGGGAAATACCGACATGTCCAGGGCCCCTTTACGCAGGGCATCCCACTGTGCTTTGGGTTTGTACAACGATTTGGCCGGATAGTAGCGAAACTTGACTTCGCCGTTGGTCTTCTTGGTGACCATGTCGCCGAACACGTGCGCCATCTGGTCGCGAACATCACCGGCGGCAAACTGATGCGACACTTTCAGTGTCAACGAACGCGCACCGGCGATTCCTGGAGAAAAAATTAACACGGCAACGAACACAATCAAAAACGGCCATGGAGCGATTCTTTTCACTTGCATGTTACCCCCTTCTTTGGTTGAAAGTTGCTGGTTATGTTTACAACGATAGCGGCGGGTCAATAAGAACAAAGCGCGGATCTTCAGCTCGCCGCTTTTGACTGTTCGACTAACGTTCCAAGGGCCTGGGATTGGTTTTGTAAGTGTTCCCGCATCAGGGTTTCGGCCCTGGAAGCGTCGCGTTGTCGAAACGCTTCCAACAAATCGCGATGCTCGCGAATCGAGCACTCAAACCTCCCCGGCAGATTCAGAGACTGGAACCGATAGAGCAATATTTTTTTGCGCAGACCGTCGTCAATCTGGTTGAGGGTGCGGTTGCCTGTAATTTCCCGTACAAACGAATGGAACTGATTGTTGATGCGAATATATCCCTCCTGGTCGTGTCGCTCAAAAGTTTCTTCGAGTTTAGTATGCAGCTTCGCCAGGCGGGAGAAATCCTTGGACGTCATCTTTTCGCAGGCCGCACGGGCGCAGAAACCTTCCAGCAGGCTCATCACGTCGAACATTTCAGCGATTTCTTCAAATGTCGGCTGGGTGACAAAGGCGCCGCGATTGGGAACCAGCCGGATCAACCCCTCGACGCTCAAGACCCGGAGTGCCTCCCGCAGGGGGGTTTTGCTGATTCCCATGGTTTCGCACAACTCACCTTCGTTGACCTTGTCGCCCTCTTTGAGTGTGCCGATCATGATCATGTCTCTGAGCATGTCGGCAATTTTTACGTGATATGTGACTTTTTCAAACTTCATTATACTCAATTAACCTATTGAAAATTTAAATTAAACTTAAAATATAATAATT
>JAFCZI010000259.1 GCA_019314425.1 Deltaproteobacteria bacterium
GCCCTCAACATGGCGGGTCTTGTCCACCCGGGAACAACCTTCCTGCCATTCATGGCCATGGGGACGGCAATTGCTTCATCTTTTGCCTATTGCCTGATCATCGGGACGCCGCCTAACGCCATTGTTTATGCGAGCGGGTACCTTGAGCCCAAGGATTATCTCAGGGTCGGCGTACCCATGTGGTTTTTTGCCAACATCCTTATTGTTCTGCTCACGGCTGTATATTGGAGCACCAGGGGGTTTTCCGGGTTGCCGGGATTTTAAGACCGGAGACCGGAGACCGGAGATCGGAAGACGGAGAAAGGGTTAACCAATGGAAGAGCTTAATGAGGATAAAAGCAGAAAGAAGACATTCTTTTACGCTAAGGGTGTGACTTATTTTACCAAGAAAACAGAGCGGAACCTGTTTTTTATCCTGACCCTGATCATGCTGGTATGGGGTATTTTTACGAAATTCGGGATGTTTTGATTGGCGATTGTTGATGGAAGGAAAGAAGGGATTATTCATGTCAGACACTGAGTGTACAAATAAGTCATCAATTAACCCCGATCCTCATCGGAGCAATAGGGGATCTCCGCTTGGTTCCGGCAATCATCAAACAGTCAACAATCCTTTCACATTCGGGTTTTATTTCCAGGCGTTGACGAGGATGTTGAGTTCGCCGAGCCGGTTTTTTGGCGAACTGCCCGACGAAACCGGTTTCCGTCAGCCGCTCGGCTGCCTGATCATATCCGGTCTCTTCTTTGCCGGCGCGAGCCTGACCACCCTCAGCGAAAATCAGTTCCTCATGGGCGGGATATTGCTGGTGAATGCGCTTGTCATGCCGTTTATGACGACCGGTATCGCTTTCATGGTGATCACCATGAGTATGGGGAAACGGGTCAGCTTCCCAAAACTATTTTCGGTGTACGCCTATGCAACCAGTGTCACGCTGTTAGCATCCTGGATACCGCTCTTTGTTTGGCTCACCGAGCCATGGAAATGGATGCTCATTATCATCGGGATGGTCAAGGGGTGCGGTTTCAGGTGGATGCAGGCGATCTTGGTTGTTGCGGTTTCTATTTTTATTGTGATGCTGTTTTTCTGGTCCCTTGGCCCGGTACTCGCCCTTATAAAAGGCGCTTTGGGATAGTGGCGCTGAATACTGAAAAACGGTTTTGGTTATGGATAAAAAGAATACGCCGCAGTTGAGAAAGGGAATTCTCCTCATTATATGCTTGATCGCCATCGTTTTATTGGCCTGCGGCACGTGGATAGGTTTTTGGTCCGCCGGGGAAATGAAGGGGTTAATTGCGAAGCAGTTTAATGAAGAACAGTTGATCCTGGCGCGGAATGTCTCATCCTCAATTGAAAGAGAGCTCAACCTTTTGGTCAAAGAGGCCGCCTTATTGGCGGGAGATATTTCAGCAGAACCTGCTAATGGGGAAGCGCAAACGCAGATTATTCAGAGAAGTCTTTCCCGTGTTCTGGAAAACGGGGTATGGAAGGTTGAAATTGTCGAACCAAAAAGCCGGCTGGTCCATATTTACACGCCTTACAGACATTGGTCTGAAAAGGAGACGCCCGGCGCGGGGGTGGTTCAGTTGCCGGATTTCAAGGATCTTAAAGACCCGTCTGTCTGGATTTCCCCGCCACTCATCAAACCTTCCGGTATAAGCCTCATACTGGCTGTGCCGCTGCCGGGTGATGATACCCCGAGGCTGCTTCTTTTCCATGTCAATTTATCCTGGTTCCTGGCGCCGTTGATGCAAAATATCCGATCGGGAAAAACAGGATATGTGTGGCTCATGGATGAAACCGGCGTCTTCCTTTTTCATCCTGATGCCGGTTTTGTGGGGAAGAGCGCCTTTGAGGCCCGGAACTATAAAGATCCCAGTATCTCTTACGCGGAAATTAACGCCATCCAGGAAGAGAAGATGCTCAAGGGCCGCGAGGGTACGGGCGCCTATTATGCCGGATGGCACCGGGGAATCACTGGCAAAATCAAGAAGCTCATTGCCTATTGTCCCATCATCATTCCCCGGGATCCTTCTCGAACATGGTCGGTTGCCGTGGTGGCGCCCTTTTCCGAGATAGAAGGCGTCATTCAAAAGGGATATATCAGGCAATTTCTGTTACAGGGCCTGGTTGTTTTGGTGATCCTGTTAGGGGTTTTGGCGATTGTGCTCTTTGAAATTCGGTGGTCCCGAATCCTGGAAAAAAGGGTGCGTATGAGAACAGAGGCGCTCAAGAAGTCGGAAGAGCGATACCGCTCCCTGGTGGAAAGCGCGGAGGATTTCATTTTTTCCGTGGATTCAGAGGGCAAATTTCAATCGGTCAACAGTTTTACCGCCAATTTCTTCGGCAGCCGTCCCGAGGAACTCCTGGGAAAGGATCTCTCAAGCCAATTTCCGGAGGACGTGGCGGAAAAACAACTCAAGCTGATCAAACTGGTCTACCAACACAAGAAAAGTATGCGGGATGAATTTGAACTGAAAACGGGGGAACACCGGATCTGGATCAGCGGAAATTTCATGCCCCTCAAGGATGAGGACGGAGAGGTCAATGCCGTATTGTGCATTGCCCGGGACATTACCGAAAATAAAGTTCTGGAACGACAACTGATAAACACGGAGAAGCTGGCTTCACTGGGGACACTGGCAGCGGGAGTCGCCCACGAGGTCAATAACCCGTTGGGTGTCATGCTCGGTTTTTGCGATCTCTTGTTACGGCAAACAGAGCCGGAAACCCAGGCATTTGAAGATCTGAAAATCATAGAACGCCAAGGCCTTCACTGCAAACAGGTGGTGGAAAACTTGTTGAGTTTTGCCCGTCTTGAAGGAGGCGAGTTAGAATACTCCGATGTGAACCATTGCTTAATGGAAATTGTGAATGTGGTGAAACACACGCTGGAAATGAAGGACATTGAACTTCACATGAAGTTGGGGGTGAACATCCCCATGGTCAAGGGAGATCCCCGCCAGCTTCAGCAGGTTTTTCTCAACCTGATCAACAACGCCGTCTCGGCAATGACGCACGGTGGCAACCTGAAGATTCGCACCTTTCTGGAAAGAGGCAGGCGAAGGGCCATTATTCAATTTCACGATGATGGCGCAGGAATTAAAGAGGAACACCTGGACCATATCTTTGAACCGTTTTTTACTACCAAACCGGAAGGGGAAGGGACCGGGCTGGGCCTGTTTGTAAGTTACGGCATTGTCGCCAAATACGGGGGGGCTATGGATTGTGTGAGCCATACGACAGCTTCCCCGGGCAACACGACCGGAACTACTTTCACCATAAAGCTGCTCACTAAGAGCGGGGAGGAATAATGGCCGGCAGAATTTTGATCGTGGATGATGAAAAGGATATGCTCGCCCTGTTGAAAAGGATTATCGGTGAAGAGACCGATTATGAAATAGTGGCTGAATCAGATCCTTTGAAGGCGCTGGAGCGCTTCAGGGGCAGCTTTTTTGATCTGCTCATAACGGATTTGAAGATGCCCAAAATGGATGGAATCAAGCTCCTTGAAGGGGTCAGGAAAATCAGGGAGGATGTTCCTGTCGTCATCTTGACCGCCTACGCCACAATAGAAACCGCGGTGGAGGCTATTCAAAAAGGGGCTTATGATTATTTGACCAAACCTTTTCGACGGGAACGGATTCTGCTGACCCTCGACAAAGTCATGAAATGGCAGGCGATGGCCAGAGAGAATAAGGCGCTTCGACAGGCCCTGGCCGAAAAGGGTGATTCGCCTTCCCAGATCGGCTCAACTCCGGTTATGCGGGAAATTTTTGAACGCATCAATCAAGTGGCGCCCACCATGGCCACAGTGCTGATCACCGGCGCCAGCGGCACCGGAAAGGAATTGGTGGCACAGGCCATTCACCAGAACA